>DMTA01000507.1:0-303 GCA_003454835.1 Achromobacter sp.
GCCAGGGCCACGCCGTCTTCGCCCAGCACCGGCTCGCGACGCTCGCCGCTGGCTGGTTCGGCGCTTTCCACGCGGCGCCCCTGCGGCTTCTTCTTCGGGCGGCCAAACAGGAAGATCGCAGCCACCAGCAGCAGGCCGGCGGCCAGGATGCCGATGCGCAACAGTGCCGTGTCGGTCATTCGGTAGGTACTCCGGCTAGTTCATTCAGGTAACTAGAATGGCACGTCATGCCGCGCCCGCCAATCGCGCGGCTTCTTCCAGGTCCACGCTGACCAGGCGGCTGACGCCCGGCTCGCGCATGGT
>DMTA01000507.1:484-8134 GCA_003454835.1 Achromobacter sp.
GTCTCGCGGTCGATCTTGCGGATGGCGTCTTCGAGGGTTTCCAGCGCGGTGGTCAGGTCGGTGTGCTGCGCATCCAGGTAGTCCGAACGCTGCGAGGCCTCGCCGTACTCATGGATGGCCGCCAGGTTGACCGGCTCCAACCGGCGCATGCGGCCATCGATCTGGTGCACGGCCTGTTCCCAGTCGCCCAGGCGCGCGTCGTCGGGCAGCGTGTTGAGCACGTCCTGCAGCACGAAACCGGCCTTTTCCACCGCGCCCTGCAGGGTCTCGGCGCTGAGCACCAAGGCCTGCTGGTCCAGCTTGCGGCTGCCGACCATCAGGACGGGCTTGCCGGGCAGCGAGCCCCAGGCATCGTCCAGGCTGTTGATCGCCGACGCGTCATAGCGGTAGCTCAGCCGCGTCTGCGGCGAGATCGTCAGGGCATTGCCCGTGGCGCGGTTGCTTTCGCAGTGGCGCAGCGCGATGTCGGACTGCCAGTCCACGCCCACGCGCAAGAAACCCGAATCGCGCGTGCGGCGTTCGACGGCGAGCGTCCGGCTGGCAGATCCTTCGCCATCGGCGACGCGCTGTGCGGTCTGCGGCACGCCGTCCAGCCACAGCACCATGCTGGTCCGGCCCGGCTCGCCCTTGGTGTAGCGCGCGTCGAAATCCAGCCGCGCGTCCGTGACCGGCACGCCGCGCGGCACCGGCAGATAGAACTCCTGCCGCGCATCGCTGTTGGACAGGACGACAGGCTCCTTGATGCCCAGGTCTTCCAGCGTGGTGCTGCGCGTCACCATGTCGTCGCTCTGCAGCCGGCGCAGGGCGTCGCCAGCCGGACTGGCCAGCGCGCCCAGCGGCATCAGCAGCCCCGCCGCGACCAGGGCGCGGCATAACGTACGGACATCGGTGGCTTGTAAGGAGGAGGGCATGAAAGCTCCAGGCAAGATAGGCATCGCGGCAGAAGTCAGAGAGGGGAAGGGGCGGCGTGGGGCGAGAATTCCGAGACGGCGCGGCCGCAGAGCGCATCAACAATGCGCTGGCTGGCCCTGCCGTCGCCGTAGGGATTGATGCGCCGCGAAAAGGCGCTGTGCAGCGCGGGGTCATCGAGCAGGCGGTTGACCTCGGAGACGATGCGCCGGGTGTCGGTGCCGACCAGCGCCACCGTGCCCGCCCGCACCGCTTCCGGCCGCTCGGTGACGTCGCGCATCACCAGCACCGGCTTGCCCAGATAAGGCGCCTCTTCCTGCACCCCGCCCGAATCGGTCAGGATCAGGTGCGAGCGCTGCATGAACCACACGAAATCCAGGTAATCCAGCGGGTCGATCAAGTGCACGTTGGCAAGGCCGGACAGCGCCGCCATCACGACGCCCCGCACCTGGGGATTCAGATGGACCGGGTACACGATCTGCAGGTCCGCGCGACGCGCCAGATCGGCCAGCGCCGCGCAGATGTTGCGGAAACCCTCGCCAAAGCTCTCGCGCCGGTGGCCCGTCACCAGCAGCAGCCGGCGGTTCGGGTCCAGCCACGCGTAGCGCGTGTGCAGCATGCGGCTCAGCGCGCTGCCGGCGGTCAGCTTGGCGCAGGTCATGGCCAGGGCGTCGATCACGGTATTGCCGGTTACCGTGATGCTGCCCGCCAGGTTTTCGCGCAATAGATTCCCGCGCGACTCCTCGGTGGGCGCAAACAGCAGGTCGCCGACCGCGTCGACGACGCGGCGGTTCATTTCTTCGGGAAAGGGCATCGCCAGGTTGCCGGTGCGCAGCCCGGCCTCCACATGACCGATTCGCACGCGCCGATGAAATGAGGCCAGCGCGCATGCCGACGCCGTGCTCGTATCGCCATGCACTAGCACGCAGTCCGGCTTTTCCGTTTCCAGCACGCTATCGACGCGGCTGATCAGACGGGCGTACAGACCGTTCAACGTCTGGTTAGGCACCATGATGTCCAGGTCGTGCTGCGCCTTCAATTCGAAGAGCTCCAACACCTGGTCCAGCATTTCCCGGTGCTGCCCGGTCACGCAGACCACGCTCTGGATCTGCGGCTCGTTCTGCAACGCGGTGACCAGCGGAGCCATCTTGATGGCTTCGGGACGCGTGCCGAAAATCGACAGGACTTTCATGGCGGTGTGGCCCCCAGCGCCGATGGCATTTTCTTGCGGCTATTTTGTCTTGAAAGCATTCGTAATATGTGTCGGTTTATTTCTAGCTTTCCCGCCCTCGTTCGCACCGTCGACAACCGCTGTGTGCCATCCCGCCATAGGGAAGACGCGCGCTTCATCGAAAATTTGGGGTCAAATCAGATGCGGCTGTTACAGCTGCCAAGATAAAGCACGAAACAATAAATTTCCGTTATGAACGCAGGGCGATTCAGGCGCCGCTTCGGGCCGGCGGAACGGTCGCATTACAAAAGGGGGCCTCACAAATCGAATCCCTTTACACCCACCATCACGGATGGCTTCATGGGTGGCTGCGCCGTCGCCTGGGCAATTCGAGTGACGCGGCCGACCTGGCGCACGACGCTTTCGTGCGCCTCATCCAGAAACGCTTCGACAGCGCACCCGAGGCCCGGGGCTATCTGTGCGCCATGGCCAACGGCATGTGCGCGGACCTGTGGCGGCCCCCGCCAGATCGAGCAGATGTGGCTGGAAGAGCTGGCCGCGCGGCCCGAGGCGCTGGCCCCGTCGGCCGAGCACCAGGTCATCGTCATCCAGGCACAGCTGGAAATCGACGGCGTGCTGCGCAGCATGCCGGTCAAAGCCGCCAACGAGCAGCCGGCCTACGCCGACGCCAACCTGATGGCGCGCTACGACTTCAACCGCCAGCTCTCGGCCACGCTGAACCTGAACAACATGTTCGACAAGAAGTATTAGCAGGGCTTGGACACGACTTTCTACACCGGCATCTACGCGCCGACGCGCCATGCTGACGTTGAAGTATCAGTTCTGAAGCGCGGGCGGGGCAGGCTGACGCGGGCGCTTTAATGGGGCGGGCTGACGTGTGCAGCCCAATGCGAGTAAGGTACGGGGAAGGCCTTATCGCCCGGCACGCCGGCCTGTGCCGCCAGCAGGAACCTGAACACCATGAAGACTTTTCACGCAGCGCTGCGGCTGCTCATCGCAGGAGCGGCCATTGCGTCACTCGCCGCCTGCGCAGATACCCCGCAGCAACCGCGAAACAACGTGGACTACCGCAGCCGGCCGTTGGATTCGCCGGCAGGGTCGAACTCCTCCGCGAACCCGTCCGGTCAGCGTCTGACCATCCAGTCCGGCGAAGGCGAGCGGCTGAATCTTCCGTGGTTCATCGAGGGCGCGCAGGACTGGGTCAACCGGCAGTGACGCGGTGACACCAGACCAGCCGCTGCGCTGCGCACGGACAAACAAAAATCCTCAAGGATTCACCTCCTTGAGGATTTTTTTTCGGCTGACGCTGCGCCTCACTTGATTGAGTCGGGCCAGAACTGGCTCGGGCGGGTCACCAATGGCCCGATCTTTTTTCTTTCCATTTCAACGGCTTATTGCCACTGCGAGCCGAAGTTGGCCCGATCGGCGCCTCAAAAAGCCAGTTTGCGCGATTCTGAAAATATCGGCCCGGGTCACGTCATTGATGGCCAATCGCAACCCGCTGATAAATAACCAAAAATTAAGGGCGGGGAAATCCTGGCACGAAGCTTGCATATTGCCCTTCGTTCACCGTCAGTTTCCTCAACGTTGATGCCGGGCAACTCGTCCGGGTCACCACGGAGCTTGCCATGCCCCTTCCTGCTGATTTGCGCTTTACGTTTGAACTTCCCGGCAGCGATGCGTCAGGGCTGACATGAATCGCATCAGACGGCTGGCGATCACATTACTTGCGCTGCTTGGCTTGGCCGGTTGCGACTTTGTGCAACCCAAGGAGGACATGGTGCCTACCTCCCTGACAGGCATTGACCACTTGCCGGACCACGTCAGCGTCCAGAATTTCTGGGTCAACGGAAGCAGTGGCCACCAGGCGGGCAAGGGAGGCAGCATCGTTTGTTGTGCGAATCTGCCCCGCAAGTGGCGCGCTGACCTGAAGGTGTTGGTGAGCTGGAATGTGACCAACTGGAGGGATTGCCGCTGGGAGAGCCGCGAGCGTTGGGTGCCTGTCGAGCGTTACGAACAGGTTGGAAGTCTGTTCATCCATTTCCTGTCCGACGGAAGCGTCCGCGCCATTTCATCGAACATCAGCCCCGGTCTCGCGAATGCCGATTACCTGGGGCCTCATGACGCAATTCCGAACAAATATCCCTGGCGCGTTTACGGCCATTACGGCAAGCGATGTCCTTCCCGCGGCGGCCCCATTGTCATGGAGGAGGCAAATTGATATGAACCGCGTTGCACGATTGATCGTGAATCTGGTGTTGTTGTTCGGCTTGGCCGGTTGCGACGTTGTCCAGCCCAAGGAGGACATGGTGCCGACATCATTGTCGGGAATCGACCACCTGCCAGACCACCTAAGCGTCCAAGACTTCTGGGTCAATGGCGCCAGCGGCCATCAGGCCGGTACGGGAGGCAGCATCGTTTGCTGCGGGAAGCTGCCCCGGAAATGGCGGCCTGATCTGACCGTGCTGGTGAGTTGGGGCGTGACCAACTGGCGCGACTGCACCTGGGAAAGCCATGAGCGCCGGGTGCCGGTGGAGCGTTATGAGCAGGTGGGAAGCCTCTTCATCCACTTCCTGTCCGACGGAAGCGTTCGTGCCATTTCTTCAAACATCAGTCCCGGGTATGGGAATAAAGATTACCCCGGTCCCCATGACCCGATAGCCAGCATCAGGCCATCCAAAATTTACGGCGCGTGGTCACCCCGCTGTCCTGTGGGCGCTGAACCCACACTGATCGAATCCCTGGACGAGTAGGCGTGTCCTCCAAGAATGATTGGGAACAACAAGGAATCTGGATGAACGAAGTTTTTAGAACGCATCCGCTCGGCCAAACCCCCGGGATCGAGCCAATATTTCCGCAATGCATTCCCGCATCGGAAAAGTGTGAGGTGAACCTGCAAATCGGCATCTTCTTTGACGGCACGGGCAACAACCAGGATTGGGATGATGCGGACGGCTGTGAGCCAGGTCTCGGGTCGGGGATGACTCAAAGGACAGCGCGTAAGGACAGCAACGTGGCCAGGCTGTTCCGGGCATATCCTGAAATCGAAGATGAAGGCAAGTATCGGCTCTATGTTCCCGGTGTGGGCACGCCATTTCCAGAGATTGGCGAGAACGTCTACGCCTCATTCGGCGCGGCAATGGGGCGCGGGGGCGACGGGCGCATCAACTACGCGCTGCTTGGCGTGCTGAACATAATCCATCGCTCGATCACCGGCGGGCGCATTCGATATGCGCCCGAAGTCATTCTGGCCCTGTGCCGCAACGGCAAGCGCGGATATAGCCGAAAGCACGCTATCCATCACCCGCTGAAAAGGGATCAGGACGGCCAGGCGCTGGATGCGGTGGGCATGCGTACAGAAGGTGGTTTGCTCTGTGAAAGCAACGGAGAGCGCACTCAAGCGGAAACTTTTTTTAAGCGCAAGACCCAAGTGCTCGCGGCCAAGATAGCCACTACCAGCAAACCGAAGTTGGTGGATATCTCCCTGGATGTATTTGGGTTTTCCCGTGGAGCCTCCCAAGCGCGGGTATTCTGCAACTGGCTGCTGGCGATGATGGAAGGCGGCCGTTTGTGTGGCGTGCCCACGCGCATTCGCTTTCTAGGGCTGTTTGACACGGTGGCATCGGTCGGTCTGCCGAATAGCGCCGGCGGTGACGGACACTTCGCCTGGGCCTCGGCCAACGCATTGCGCGTCCCCAGCCATTTGCAATGCGTCCACTACACCGCAATGCACGAGAATCGCGCTTCGTTCCCGCTGGAAAGTTTGCGCGGCCCCGATGGGGTTCTCGCGAGAAAGCACAAGCAGTACGCGCTGCCCGGAATGCATTCCGATGTGGGCGGCGGCTATCTGCCTGGTAGTCAGGGCCGCGGACCGAGCGGGCAGCACGATGATATGTTGTCGCAGATACCCTTGATGCTGATGTACAAAGCGGCGAGGGAGGCGCAAGTTCCACTAGATCGTACGGATACCGCCAAACTCGACGGCTATGACGCTTTCGCCATCGACCCAAATGTCCTCAACGCCTACACCGCCTTCATGAAGGCGACCCCAGCCGCAGCGACGACAGCCCAATCGCTGATTCCCTACTTGGCCTGGCGCTATCAGGTGCGCGACGTCTATGCCTCCCAGCTATCCTGGGTAGCGCGCACCCGAGAGAAGTCTCCCAAGGATTTCAAGGATCTGGAGGGAGCCAATCAGACATTGTTCGGAGACGTCGCCACGTTGGAAGGCAGGAAGGATGAGGAGAAGCAGCGCTACAAGATTGCCGCCACAGCGAGTCCTTCGCTATACGCCGGCTTACTCGTGGGCAGGCTCGTTCGCCGCTCCATGCTGGCCAGCGACGCCCAAGATGTATTGACGCACGTAAAGGCGCACCCGATATTGGGCACCCCCCAAAACCCTGAACATCTGACGCCGCAAGCCTATCTGTTCGCCAACTACGCGCACGATTCCTATGCGGGTTTTCGCCTTTTTGACCACCCGATGTCCCTGGCTGGCTGCAAGGATCCGTTGCCTCGCAGTTGGGAATTCCAAGGCTATCTTCGCTACCGTCGCGTATACCGAGGCACGGACGATGCGCTGACGATGGCGCCGCCCACGGAACAGCAACGACAGGATGCAGAGCAACGCGAAAGGGAAGCCCAGTTGCGCAGCATGCAGAACAGCGTCGACTTTCGAAAGTTATTCAACGGGTCCAGGTAGGCGCTTCGTCAAAACGGCGCAAAAAAAAGGCCAACTATATTAAGTTGACCTTTTTAACTGCTTGAAAATAAGCGGAAATTTGGTGGAGCCGGGGGGAATTGAACCCCCGTCCGCAAGCCCTCCGCAACCAGTTCTACATGCGTAGTCGATTTATTTGGTTTTAACTTTGGACTTAGCCAACCGACAGGCCGGACCAAAGCGATTCACGTAATTTAAATCTGAGCCGTGTGACCCCAGCGCAGACCGATTCCTTGTGAATGTCGCTGCTGCGGTTCGAGGGTTACCCCCCTAGGAAGTTGCCTTCCTCCGCCTGACCCAAGGACAGATCAGTGCAGCGGCTCACCGCTTAAGCGGCGAGAGCGAAACGCTCGTCGTTGGCGTTTGTAGTGTTCCAGTGGTTTAACGAGCGTACTGGTGCTCGGCATGCCCTGAGTTGTTTCGCGACCCACGTCGAATCCGGATCGGCCCCAAGACCTTCCATTGTACTGCAAATGCAGTCACCTGCCATTCTGCAGATCCAGACGGTCAAAGCGTGGCTGGGGCGAGACAGACATCGCGTCAGACCGCGTTGGCGCACGCCGCCTTGGATTGCCGCCGGCCGCGCGACGCCGCCATCATCAGCGCGGCCAACCCCACGGAAATCGCCACGATGACGGCCGCGGCGGCGCCGAGCGTCGCCAGGCCGTAGTGGTCGATGACGTGCCCGCCAACCACCGCGCCCAGGCCGATGCCGATGTTCGCGCCGGAGATGTTCAGGGACGCCGCAAACGCGGGCGCCTCGGGGGCGGATTTCATCAGCCGCACGTGGCAGACGATGAACAGCGCGGCCTGGGCGATGCCCCAGATA
>DMTA01000509.1 GCA_003454835.1 Achromobacter sp.
GGGCTGACCATAGATTTTGTTGGGCGTGAGCCGCCGTCCCGCGCGGGATTTCTACTCTTCCGCGCCTCGGGCCCGGGCCAGAAAATCCAGCACCGCGCGATACGATCCCTCGTTGCCGGCAGCATTGGCCGATGGCGTCCCGCCCGCGTCCAGCAGCAATCCGGACATCGCGTGCGGTTTGTTGATCAGCGTGGCCGGCAGGCAGGGATAGTGGACATGGTGCCCCGCCCCCGCGCAGACGTAGTGGTGAGTCGGCAGATCAAACGCCTGACGTTGGCGCGCCACCATTTCGGAATACGCGGTGCTGGGCCAGAAGCCGTCGTCCGACGCGCTGACCAGCATGACCGGTCCGGGATAGTTTTCGACAGGAATGCGCGCGCGTTCGAAGGCCGAGGCATCGCGCGTGGCGCTCAGGAATGCCAGGGTCTGACGGTACGGCGGCTCGGAGGCATAGGCGGCGTCCCAGTCGGCCGTGGCGTTGTCTTGCCACAGGTGCGGCAAGGGCTCGCCATGCCGGGTCCATACCTGCGCATCGCGTCCGGTGCCCGGCGCGCCGGCGCTGACCACGCCGTGCATCACGGGCGACGGCACGTACGCGACGACGGCGCTGACCAGGTCGGGGAAATGCGAGGCGACAAGCAGTGATGTCTCGCCGCCCCGGCTGATGCCCGACACCGCCACGAAGCCGTCGCGCGGCTGCAGCGATTTTCGGATCCATTTCAGCGCGGCTTCGAAGTATTCGAGCGGCATGTCGTTCAGATACTTGGGCCGGCCTTCGTAATTGAAGATGCCCAGCGCCAGGCATTGATAGCCGCGGGCGGCAAACAGCGCGGCGCGGGGCGCGTTGACGCCACCCGACGAGCCGTTCATGTAGACCACGACGGGATGCGGGCCTGGGCCGGCCGGCACGAACAGTTCACCGGCCACCGTCATGCCGTCCACCTCTTCGCGCACGGACCGGTGCGTGACGCCGTCCGCCATGAAGTCCTGGACCAACGTGGCCTCGGCCGACAGCGCACCATTCGTGGCGTGCAGGTGCACGGTCAGCGCATCGGTGCTGTCCGGCGGAAACACCACGCGGTCCATCTCCTGGCACACCATGGACCAGACGAGGCCCATAGCGGACGGCTCGGCATACGAGCCGGACACGGGGCTGTCGCGCCGCAAATCCAGGCGTCCGTCGTGGCCGGCCACGAACACGGCCTCCGAGCGCCACGTCGCGCCGCACATGCGCATGTTGGCCGTGACGGTGATGAAGGCATAGGGCGGGAAGCCTTCGATGTGGATGTCGCGCTCGACGTCGATGAGGGCGCGTTCGGGCGTTACGGTGATACGGGGCTGCGTCACTGTCGTCTCCTTGCCGCTCGCGGCCTTATGCCTTCAGGTCGGTCTTGGGCACGCCGTTGGCCTTGATGACCTGCGCCCACATGGCGGATTCGTCGGCGATGACCTTGTCCAGGTCGGCGGACGACGTGAACTCCACGGCCACGCCCTGCTCCGCGAATTGCTGGATCAGGCTGGGATCGCGCGTGCCTTCCCGCACGGCGTGCTCCAGTGTCTTCACGACATCGGCGGGCATGGCGGCGGGACCGGAGATCATCATGCGGGTGTAGAGCTCGAAGTCGTCGACGCCCGCTTCCTTCATCGTCGGCACATCGGGCAGGCTGGACAGCCGCTTGTCGGCGGTGACGGCCAGCACCTTCAGCTTGCCGGACTTGATGTTGGACAGCGCCGAGGTCGGAAAGTCGAACGTGCTTTGCACGGTGCCCGCCATCAGGTCCAGCAGCGCCGGACCGCTGCCTTTGTAGGGCACGTCCTGAAACTGCGTGCCGGTCTTGGACTGGAAGTGCAGCAGCGCCAGGTGGTTGATGACGCCGCGGCCGGCATGTGCGCAGGTGATGTCGTTGGGCTTTTTCTTGGCCAGGTCGATGAACGCCTGCACGGTGTTCACGCCCAGGTCAGGATGCACGATCAGCAGCATGGGCGATTTGCCCATGGACCCAAGCTGCTTGAAGTCTGACGGCTGGTACGGCAGGTTGTTGTACAGCAAGGGGTTGAGGATCATGCCGTTGGTGCCGGCAAATCCCAGCGTGTAGCCGTCGGGCTCGGCGCGCGCCACCGCGACCGTGGCAATAATGGCCTGGCCGCCCGGGCGGTTTTCCACGACAACGTTCTGCTTGAGGGTCTTGCCCATGCGGTCGGCCAGCGCGCGCGCGGCAATGTCGGTCAGCCCGCCGGGCGCAAAGCCGACCAGCAGGCGTACCGGTCGGGTCGGAAAGGCGTTCTGCTGGGCCCAGGCCGGGCGCGAGATCAACGGCAAGGCGGCAAGCGCGCCCAGGGCATGACGGCGGGTGAATCGCATACGGCTCTCCAGACAAAGGCACAGGCCAACGCGCGGCCAACGAGGGCCGCGAGGCAAGACAATGAAAAGGGGGAAGGACGTACAGGCCGCCGCCGATCGGCGACGGTCACAATGATCGTATGTTGTATGCAATACAACCGACGGGCTATCTAGGGATATCCCGGTAACAGGCTGGGCGATGGGCGCGATGCGAGACCGATGCGAGACCGATGCGAGACCGATGCGAGACCCGATGCGAGACCCGATGCGGGCCCGAGACGTGGCCCAATCAAGGCCCGACAATCAGGCCTTCGTCATCAGCTTCTTCCAGCCTTCCAGACCGAGCTTGTTCATCGTGTCGATGTTCTTCTCGTAGATCTCGGCCGCGTCGGGGAACGACTCCACCGCGCGATCGATGCTGTCTTCGCGCAGCAGGTGCAGGATGGGATACGGCGAGCGGTTGGTGAAGTTTTCGATGTCGTCCGGCTGCGTGTCGGCGAACTGGAATTGCGGATGGAAGGTGGCGACCTGCAGTTCTCCCACCAGGCGCATGCGTTTGAGCAGGCGGTCGGACAGGTCTTCGAAGTCGTTGAACTCTATGAAGTCGTCGAGCGCATCGGGGATGATGAGTAGCGTGGTGTCGATCTTGTCGGGGTCGGTTTCGGCCAGCAGCGCGAGTTCGTCCTGCAGATCGGTCAACACGCCCTCGGCGTCCGTGGCGTCGCTGACGGCAAAGCGGATCTGGTCCTTGACCTGCACCGCCTTGGCGAAGGGACAGAGGTTCAGGCCGATCACCGCCTGGTTCAGCCAGTGGCGGGTTTCTGCGACCACGTTGGCGTAGGCGTCGGAAGTGGAAATCATGGAATCAGTCCTGGAAATAGAAAGAGCGCAAGGCCGTAGGCCCCGCGCTCTGCGTGGCACGCGTGTAGATCAGGCGGCCGGCATGGCGGCCATGGTCTGGGCCACGGCAGCGGTCAGCTTCTTGCCGTAGGGCACGTGCAGGAATTCGTTGGGGCCGTGCGCGTTGGACTTGGGGCCCAGCACGCCGCAGACCATGAACTGCGCCTGCGGGAAGCCCTTTTGCAGGATGCTCATCAGCGGGATGGTGCCGCCCTGGCCGATGTAGCCGCACGGCGAGCCGTAATACTGCTGCGATGCCGCGTCCAACGCCTGGGTCAGCCACGGCACGGTCGCGGGCGCGTTCCAGCCGGTCGCGGCGCCTTCGTTGGCCTTGAAGATGACCTTGGCGTTGTAGGGCGCGTCGGCTTCGAGCAGTTCCTTGATTTCCTGCGAGGCGGCCACGGCGTCCACCAGCGGCGGCAGGCGCAGAGACAGCTTGAACGCGGTGCGCGGGCGCAGCACGTTGCCGGCGCTGGACAGCGGCGGCAGGCCTTCGGCGCCGGTCACCGACAGCGTGGGGCGCCAGGTGCGGTTCAGCAGCGCCTGCTCGGGTTCGGTGGTCATGGGCAGCACGAAGCCGCCATCCGCGCCGCAGCTCCAGGGGAAACGGCGCCACACTTCGTCGCCCAGGATGCGGGCGGTTGCCGTGACCTGTTCAATGCGTTCGGCGGGAATTTCGCAGTGCAGGCTTTGCGGCAGCAGGCGGCCGGTGCCGCTGTCTTCCAGGCGGTCCAGCAGATGACGCAGGATGCGGAACGAGGACGGCACGACGCCGCTGGAGTCGCCCGAGTGCACGCCTTCGTCCAGGACCTGGACTTCCAGGGTGCCCGACACCATGCCGCGCAGCGACGTGGTCATCCAGAGTTGGTCGTAGTTGCCGGCGCCGGAGTCCAGGCACACCACCAGGGCCACGTTGCCCAGGCGGTCGCGCAGCGCGTCGACGTACGGCAGCAGGTCGTAGCTGCCGGATTCTTCACAGGTCTCGACGATGCCGACGCAACGCGGACGCGGAATGCCTTGCTTGTCGAGCGCCATGATGGCGGTGAGCGAGGCGTACACGGCGTAACCGTCGTCGGCGCCGCCGCGGCCATACAGCTTGTCGCCGCGCAGGACCGGGGTCCACGGGCCGAGGTCGTCATCCCAGCCGGTCATTTCCGGCTGCTTGTCCAGGTGCCCGTAGAGCAGGATGGTGTCGNNGTCGTCGGCGCCGCCGCGGCCGTAGAGCTTGCCGTCTTCGTACTTGGGCGTCCACGGACCGAGGCCGGCGCGCCAGCCTGAGAATTCAGGTTGCTTGTCCAGGTGTCCGTAGAGCAGCACGGTGTCGCCGTTGTCGCTGCGGGTGGCGGGCGCGTCAAAGAAGATGACGGGCGTGCGGCCCGGCAGGCGCACCACTTCCAGCTTCAGGCCGGAGACTTTTTGCGCTTCGACCCATTGCGCCGCGTCGCGCACCACACGCTCGATGAACGCATTCTTTTCCCAGTCAGCGTCAAAGGCCGGGCTCTTGGCGGGAATGGCGATGTAGTCGGTCAGCGCGGGGATGATCTCGTTGTCCCACTTGTCGTCCACGAAGTCCTGGAGGGCTTTGGGATCAAGGGTGGGCGGCAATGCGTCTTCGGGGATGCGTGCGTTCATGGCGCTGGCTTCCTGTGTGCGGGAAAGGGGCAAACCCGTATTTTATGCCTGCGCGGGAGAACTGGGCTACTTGGCGGCATATGCCTCGATCCGGCTCCACACCTCGCGGGCCAGGGGCTTGGTGTTGCCGACCGATTGGTACAAGCGGATTTCCATGTGGATGTCGTTGCGGGCGCCGTCGGCGCGGACCAGGGTTCCGTTGCGCAGGTCGGGTTCGACCAGCGTGTGCGGCAGCCACGCCAGGCCAAAGCCCTGGCGCGCCATGGCGTGCAACGCGTCGGCCAGGTCGGACTCGTAGGTGGTTTGCAAGAGCGGCACCTCGCACAGGCCGCGCAGCTTGTCGTGCAGGATGCGGCCCAGCGACATGCTGTCGGCGTAGGCCAGAAACGGCACGGGCGGGTCGGACG
>DMTA01000426.1 GCA_003454835.1 Achromobacter sp.
GAAGCCTTCGCCGCGCAGTCGCTGGCGGTGATCCGCGATTGCGGCCTGGACCCGAGCAAGGTCAACCCGCTGGGCGGCGCGATCGCCCTGGGCCACCCGCTGGGCGCCAGCGGCGCGCGTCTGGCCACCACGGCCATCAACCAGCTGCACCGCACCGGCGGCCGCTATGCGCTGTGCACGATGTGCATCGGCGTCGGCCAAGGCATCGCGTTGATCATCGAACGCGTGTAAGGCGCATCGAGCGCCTGGCGGTGCGCGTTGCTCCGCCCGGCAAACGACAAGGGAGCCCTCGGGCTCCCTTTGTCATTCAGTACCAGGGCGGTCCGCCCAAAAGTGTCAGGGCAGGCCGTCGAGCTTTTTGCCGGCAGTGATGCCGTGCCTGTCGAACCACCCTTGGGCCATCTCCAGCGCGTGGCGCACCGGCTTCTTTGCGCAATGCGGGTCTTCGGTCTGCGGCGCCATGTCTTCAATGTTGACGATCGTGCCGTCGTCGGCGATAAAGGCAATCGACAGCGGCAGCAACGTGTTGCGCATCCAGAAGCACTGCACGTCCGGCTGGTCGAAGACGAACAGCATGCCATCGTTGCCGGGCAGTTCCCTGCGGAACATCAGGCCGTCGCGCCGCGTGGCGTCCGTGTTTGCAACTTCCGCGCGGATAATATGGATGCCGGCCGACAGTTGCGTCGTGGGCAGACGCGGCTGCGGGCCGGTCTGTTGCTGGGCGCTGGCGGGCAGGGGCAGGGCGGCTGCGATCGCGATGGCTGCGGCGGCCATCACCGGCGCTTTGCGGCCAGCCGCGGTAACCGCCGACGATGCCTTGGTGAAGGTTGTTTTGAACAGCGTGCGAACAATGGGAAACAAAACGGCAATCTTCAGCATGGCCCGGCGGAGTATTAAGAAAAATAACAAGGCGGGGCCCGAAAGCCCCGCCTGGATAATGGCTCAACGTCACCGTTGCGCTTTAAAGGGTAACTCAGGCAGCCGTAATATTGAGCGCCTGTTTGCCTTTAGGCCCCTGGATAATCTCGAAGGCCACTTTCTGGCCTTCTTTCAGGGTTTTAAAACCATTCATCTGGATGGACGAGAAGTGGGCGAACAGATCTTCACCGCCATCGTCGGGCGTAATGAAGCCAAACCCCTTTGCATCGTTGAACCATTTGACGGTGCCCGTCGATTTGGGATTGTCCCCTTGGACGGCGGTTGCGGTCGTATCAGACATGCGGCCTGCCTCATTGAATCGTATGTTGACAGAAGGGCATTGTGGTCTAGACCCCTGTCCCCCCTCCGGCTTCCTGGCAGATTTTCGGTAAATTGAAAACCCCAGAATGCGTGGATAATGCGCCGCTTTTCTTGACCTAGTCAAGTATGGATACTACGTATTTCTGCGTGTAATTTTCAGTAAGTTGAGTGGTTGCCGTCCCCAGTTTAAATAGAATACCCGCCCTATGAGTTCTACCTTGGATTCCCAGCATGACTTGGTCGTCGAGAAGGCGCCGGCACGCACTGCGCCGCCGCCGATGTACCAGGTATTGCTGCTCAATGACGACTACACCCCGATGGAGTTCGTCGTGAAAGTGCTGCAGAAATTCTTCAATAAGAATCAGGAAGAGGCGACGCGGATCATGCTGCAAGTGCATCACGAAGGCCGAGGCGTCTGCGGGGTTTACCCTCGTGACCTCGCCGCCACGCGCATTGCGCAGGTTGGTCAATATGCGCGGGCGCGCCAGCACCCGCTGCAATGCGTCATGGAACCGGTGTGATTTCCACAAAACAAAATGGCGCCGCCAGTAATGGCGGCGTTGTGCTGCCGGTTGCATCCCGGGTACAGGGATGAACGGTTTTGCCGCGTAACGGGAAGCGCGCGGCACATGCGGGTCGGCAGCTCCGCCGCTAAGGAGCGTTGCATTCTAGTGGGCGGGGAGGTTTCGCCGTGAGCGGAAAGTTCAACAAGACCTGGCTGGCAGTAGCCGGGATCGCTGTGGTGGCTGGCGCGATTGGCGCGGGCTGGTGGATGGGCAAGGGGCAGCGGCCGGCAAGCACGGTTGCAGTTGTGGCGGCGCAGACAGCGACCGCTCCGTCCGCGCAGGCGGCGAGCAGCGCGGCGCCAACGCTACCTGCCAGCGCAACGGTAGGCGCGGCGGATCCCTTCGCGGCCTTGAATTGCCAACCTCGCCAATTCAACGATGCCTTGTCGCTGGCCGTGACCTTCACGCAGCCAGTGGATGCCAAGAGCAATCTGGACGCTTTCCTGCAGGTGACCGATACGGGTTCGACGGCCGGCAAGGCCGACGAGGACAGCGAATCGGCCGCCGCGCCGGGGCAGCAGCCGGCCTCAGTGCGTCCTGGCGATTCCGCGCCCAAGGGCAAGATCCTCAAGGGCAACTGGGTCGTCGGCGACAACCCGCGCGTGGTGTACTTCCCCTATGTGCAGCCGCAGCGTTCCTATGCAATCACGGTGCGCTCGGGCCTGCCCGGCGCGGGTGAAAAGGTCGCGCTGACCGAGGCTTCGCATTGCGAAGTCAGCACGCAGGCCATGCCGCCGTCGTTCTATTTCGCGAGCCGCGGCGTGGTGCTGCCGGCCGGTCAGAATGGCGGTCTGCCGGTGGCCACGGTCAACGTGCCCGAGGTCGACGTGCAGTTCCTGCGCGTGTCCCCCGAACGCGTGCCCGAACTCTTCGACACCGTGTTGGGCGTGGGCCGCACCCCCGCTGCCTCGGAAGACGAGGACGACGGCAACTATGACGAGAACGACTGGCGCTATGCCGGCAACCGCAGCCTGAAGGGCTCGGTCAGCAACTGGGACCTGGACCGGCTGAATTCGCTGACGACCAGCGTCTATCAGGGCCGCTTCGTCACTGATGACAAGCCGAACCGCCGCCACGTCACGTTCCTGCCCGTTGAGGGCATCAAGGAACTGCAGGAACCGGGCATCTACGTTGCGGTCATGAGCCAACCGGGCCGTTTCCGCTACGAATATCAGGTCACCTATTTCTACGTTAGCGACATCGGGCTGCATGCGCGCCGCTACAGCGACCGCATCGAAGCGTATTCGGTGTCGCTGAAGTCCGGCCAGGCCATCTCGGGCGCGGTGTTTGAACTGGTGGATGGCGCCGGCAAGCCGCTGGCGAAGGCCGCCGCCGATGCGCAGGGCCATGTCCGCTTTGACGGCAGCTTTGCCAATGCCCGCGTCATCCGGGCCTCGCGCGACAAGGAAATGACCGTGCTGGCGCTGGGTGAACCGGCGCTGGACCTGTCCGAGTTCGATACGGGCGGCCACGCGTCGCGCGCGAACAACCTGTTTGTCTACGCTGGCCGCAACTTGTATCGCCCCGGCGAAACCTTCCACGTATCGGTGCTGCCGCGCGACCTGGACGGCCGCGTGCTGACCCCGTCGCCGCTGACCGCGACCCTCAAGCGACCGGATGGCCGCACGATGCAGACCGCGCTGTGGCAACCGCAGAAGGATCTGCCCGGCTACGTCGAGCGCGCGATCGATCTGCCGCTGGATGCGCAGACCGGCACGTGGCTGCTGGAATTGCGCGTCGATCCGTCCTCGCGCGCACCGGATGCCTCGTGGAAGTTCCAGGTCGAAGAGTTCCTGCCCGAACGCATGAAGATGGCGCTGACCTCCGGTCAGGACGTGCTGTCCCCCGACGAGGAACTGACCGTCGACGTGCAGGGCGACTATCTGTATGGCGCGCCCGCGGCGGGCAACCGCCTCTTGGCAACCTTCCAGGTCAAACGCGATCGCTTTGCACTGGCTCAGCAATGGCCGGGCTTCATCTTCGGCGACGTGGCCGACGATACTCGCCGCAGCTTCGGCGAACTGCCGGAGTCCGCGCTGGACGACAAGGGTCGCGCGCAGCTCGACGTGAACCCGAACGCCGCCGGCACGCATTCGCCGATGAAGGTCCGCGTGTCCGCCAGCCTGCTGGAGTCGGGCGGCCGTCCGGTGGTCCGCTCCATCGAGCGCAGCGTCTGGCCCGCCGACAAGCTGATCGCCGTCCGTCCGCAGTTCGACAGCGACGTGGCCCGCGAGAACGCGCCGGCCGGTTTTGAAGTCATCCGCGCCAACGCGCAAGGCAAGATCGAACCGCTCGCGCAGGCGCAGATGCGTCTGTTCCGCGAAGAGCGCCAGTACTACTGGCGGTTCGACGATCAGCGGGGCTGGAACAGCGGCTATACCGAAACCGAAGAACTGGTCGATTCGCGTGAGATCGCGCTGAACGATCGCACCCAACTGACCGTGCCGGTCAAGTGGGGCCGCTACCGCCTGGAAATCACGGATCCGGAAACCGGCGAAACGATGCGTTATCGCTTCTATGCCGGCTGGAACGCGCAGGACGCCGATGCCATGGGCAACCGTCCCGACCGTGTGCAGATGAAGCTGGAAGGCGTGCCCGCGAAGCCGGGCGACACCGTCAAGCTGACGCTGACGCCGCCGCATGACGGCCAGGCGCTCATCACCGTCGAAGGCGACCGCATGCTGTGGTCCAAGTGGGTAGCCGTGAAGGCCACCGGCACCGAGGTCGAGATTCCAGTCGACAAGGAATGGAAGCGCCACGATCTGTATGTGGCCGCGGCGGTGTTCCGCCCCGGCAGCGAAGGCGACCGCGTCACGCCGGCCCGCGCGCTGGGCCTGGCGTTCCTGCCGATCGCCAGCGCCGACCGCAAGCTGGACGTCAAACTCACCGCCGCGCCGAAGGCCGTGCCGGAGACCAAGACGACCGTGCGCGTCAAGGTCGACGGCGCCCAGGGCAAGCAGGCGATGGTGACGCTGTCCGCGGTTGACGTGGGCATTCTCAACATCAACCAGTACGCCACGCCTGACCCGCTGGATTACTTCTTTGGCAAGCACCGCTACGCGCCCGAGTTGCTGGACATGTACGGCAAGCTCATCGAGAAGATGGACGGCACCAAGGGCAAGCTGAAGTGGGGCGGCGACGCCGCGATGCGCGGCGACAGCAAGAGCCTGCCCAAGAAGGTCAAGCTGGTCGACCTGTTCTCGGGTCCCGTTGCGCTCAACGCGCAGGGCGAAGCGGACATCCCGCTGGACCTGCCCGACTTCAATGGCACCCTGCGCCTGATGGCGGTCGCGTTCACGCCCGACAACTACGGCAGCACCGACGCCGAAATGGTCGTGGCAGCGCCCATCGTGGCGGAACTGAACACCCCGCGTTTCATCACGCCGGGCGACCAGGCCGCCATTGCGCTGGACGTCACCAACCTGAGCGGCGCCGAGCAGAAGATCTCGGTCAAGCTCGAGGCGCTGGATCCGCTGGCCATCGTGGATGGCGTGCGCACTGTCACATTGAAAGACAAGCAGCGCACGACGTTGCGGTTCACGGCGACCACCACCGGTTCGTACGGCCTTGGTCTGATGCGCCTGACGGTGGATGGGCAGGGCGGCGCCAAGCCGATCCGCATCGTGCGCGAGTCCGTGCTGCAGGTGCAGCCGGCACACGCGCCCGAGCGCCAGGTTCGGCGTCTGCGCCTGAATCCGGGCGAGTCGCAAGCGGCGCAGGCATCGTGGATCGCGTCCTATTACCCGGACTCGACGACCGTCAGCCTGACCGTGTCGAATCGTCCGCCGTTCAACGTCAACCGTCTGGTCGAAGACCTGCTCAACTATCCGTATGGATGCACCGAGCAGACCATCAGCGCGGCCATGCCGTGGGTGATGCTGGATGAAGATGCCGCCAAGCAGTTCGGCCTGAAGCCGCGCACCGAGGCCGAACGCGCCGCCAAGGTCGCCGGCGCCATCAGCCGCCTGTCGGGCATGCGCAACTCGGTCGGTTCGTACAACCTCTGGAGCGGCGCGTCCTCGCGCGACGTGTGGCTGACGGCCTACGCCGTGGGCTTCATGCAGGACGCCCGCGATCGTGGTTTCGATGTGCCCGAGGCGTCGCTGGACCGTTCGCGGACCTGGCTGCTGGAGCAGGTGCAGCAGAGCGCCGGCGCATTCGGCACGTGGTCGGCCAACCTGCGCCGCAACGTCGAGGCCAACCGCATCGACAGCAGCGACGCCAACGTGCTGCGCGAAGACCATCGCCGCTTCGCCGGCCTGGCGACCGCCGCACTCGCGCTGGCGCGCGACAAGAAGGCGCCGCTGTCGACCGTGCGTCAGCTTTTCGACAACTACCAGGAACGCGCGCGCTCGCCGCTACCGCTGGTGCAACTGGCCGCCGCCTTCAAGCTGATGGGCGACGAAGGGCGCATGAAGCAGGCGCTCGACCTGGCCATGACGCGTGCCTACGGCATCAACATCAACAACCGCAGCAGCGCCTACTACGACGAATGGATGGGCGACTACGGCAGCAGCGTGCGCGACTACGCGCTGTCGTACGCGCTGGTTTCGCAGTACGAGCTGCGCCATGAACGCAGCGAGAACCTGCTGAATCAGCTCTCCAGCCGCCTGGGCAACCGCTCGTACCTGTCCACGCAGGAACAGATGGCTCTGCTGCTGGCCGCGCGCGCCGCGGGCGGCAACAAGAACACGCCGTGGGAAGCGGTGCTGACCGTCAAGGGCGAGCGCAAGCCGCTGACGGGGGGCAAGAGCGACCAGACGGTCTCGCTCTCGGCCGCGGATCTGGCGGGCACGCAGTTGCAGAACACGGGCAGCCAGTCCTTGTTTGTCGAATACGACATCCAGGGCAGCCCGACTGCAACGCCCGCGCCGCGCAACGACATCATCCAGCTCAAGCGCGGCTGGTACCGTCCGGACGGCCGGCCGTGGGATGGCGGCACGCTGCAGACCGGCGACATGCTGGTGGTGTGGGTCCAGGCCAGCGCCAACCAGAACATCCCGGACGGGCTGCTGGTTGACCGCGTGCCGGCAGGCTTTGAGGTCGAAAACCTCAACCTGTCGCAGAGCCCGGAGATGCAGGACTGGACGATCGGCGGCCGCCGCGTGGCCGATGCCATGTCGGATTCCAACATCAAGCATCGCGAGTTCCGCGACGACCGCTACGTCGCCGCGGTGTCGCTGGGCCGTGGCAAGGTGGACGTGTTCTATCTGGTGCGCGTCGTGACGCCGGGCCGCTACGCGGTGCCGTCGACGGTGGCCGAGGATATGTACAGGCCCGAAATCCGCGGCGTGGGTGAGCAATGGAGCACGGTCGAAATCCGCGATCGCGGCGCCAAGCGTCCTTGAACGCCGCCGCTGCTTGCCAGGCGGGCGCATCGCGCGCCCGCCGCTGGCGGCGGCGCGGCATCTTCGGGCGGGG
>DMTA01000428.1 GCA_003454835.1 Achromobacter sp.
TCAACGACTGTTGGCCGCGGGTAAGACCAAGATGTCGGCCATTGGCGCCTGCATGCGCAAAGTGGTTCATCTGTGCTTTGGCGTGCTGAAGACGCGGCAGGCTTATAGGCCGGACTACGCATTTTCAACTTGACGACCAAGACGGTATCTTCGGATTCCGTTGGGCTTATCGACGCCCCGCGCGCCGAGTGCCGCGGCCACACCAGGCTCGCCGTGTCGAACGGCCTCGGACGCTGGGACGGCCGGATTTCTTGGCGTTTTAGCGACGAGCTTTCGCCTGTGGAAGATCTTGCGGGGCCCGCGTTGCGTCGGCCGCGCGGGCGGCCTCGCAGCGCTTACGCGGTGGATTGCGTCAACGGGGTGCGCTGCGCGCTCGTGGAGAGCCTGCGTCAGGGATGGGTGCTGCTGCCGGACAGGAGTTTGCGTCAGGAGTGGGCGTTGCGTGCTGATCTGGAGCCTGGGCTAGTGCCTGCTCTAGAGCGTTGCCAGAAGCGTGCGGCGCTCTCGGTGAAGGGCGTCTTGGCTGAGCGTTTCCGCATGGTCGCAATTTTAGAAACCCTTCGATTTCTCGGACTTTTGGAAGGTGGTTTCATGCCGTGCGGGTTCATGCCGAGATTTTTGGCGCACTGCATCTGGCCATCAGGATCATCGGATGGACCACGACGGAAGGCCGCCGGACTCGGCTTTCAATCAAAACAATCTGGAGGTCTAACTCATGAAATCCCTGGCCACGACGCTGTTTGTTTCCCTGGCCCTGGCAGGCGCCGGCGCTCATGCAGCTGGCGTTGAACAATCCAAATCCCGCTCCCAGGTCGCTGCCGAGCTTCAGGAGGCCAAGGTTAGCGGCCAATACACTTTTGGCGAACAGGGCTACCCGGCGGCGCAGCCTCGCAATTCCAGCCTGACCGAACAGGACGTGCGTGCCCAGCTTCAGCAGGCTAAGGCGAACGGCGAATACACGTTCGGCGAACTCGATTACCCGCCCACCGCCCGTTAAGCGGGTCGCGGTTCTGATGCCGCAATACCGGACCTGACGTCCCACGCTCTTCTCGAAAAAAAAGCCGCGACTTTCGTCGCGGCTTTTTTTGCGCTGAAAGACAGCGCGATCAGCTGAAAATTGATCAGCTGAAGAATTCCTTGACGCGGTCCGTCCAGGATTTGCTTTGCGGCGAGTGGCGATCGCCACCGTCGTTAAGCGAAGCCTCGAACTGGCGCAGGATGTTCTTTTGGTCGTCGCTCAGGCGCACGGGCGTTTCCACCACGACGTGGCAGTACAGGTCGCCCGGGTAGCTGCCGCGCACGCCGCGAATGCCTTTACCGCGCAGGCGGAAGGTTTTGCCGGATTGCGTGCCTTCGGGGATGGAGATCTCGGCCTTGCCGCCCAGCGTGGGAACCTGGAGTTCGCCACCCAATGCCGCGGTGGTAAACGGGATGGTCAGTTCGCAGTGCAGATCGTCGCCGTCGCGCTGGAAGATCTTGTGCTGCTTGATGTGAATTTCCACATACAGGTCGCCCGGAGGACCGCCGTTGATGCCGGGTTCGCCATTGCCGCTGGAGCGGATGCGCATGCCGTCGTCGATGCCGGCCGGAATCTTGACCTGGAGGGTCTTGTTGCGGCGAATGCGGCCGACGCCGTCGCAGGCCTGGCAGGGGTCGGTGATTTCCTTGCCGTTGCCGTGGCAGGTGGGGCAGGTCTGCTGGACGCTGAAGAAGCCTTGCTGCATGCGCACGGCGCCCGAGCCGCCGCAGGTGCGGCAGGTCTTGGGTGAGGTGCCGGGCTTGGCGCCGGAGCCGTGGCAGGTGTCGCAGTTTTCCCAGCTGGGGACGCGGATTTCGGTGTCGAAACCGGCGGCCGCTTGTTCCAGGGTGATTTCCAGGGCGTACTTGAGGTCGGCGCCGCGGTAGACCTGGGGTCCGCCGCCGCGACGGCCACCGCCGGCGCCGCCAAAGATCTCGCCGAAGATGTCGCCGAACGCGTCGGCGAAACCGCCGCCCATGCCCGCGCCGCCCATGCCGGCGGCGTTGGGGTCGACGCCAGCGTGACCGTAGCGGTCGTACGCAGCGCGCTTTTGGTCATCGCCCAGGACCTCGTAGGCTTCCTTGGCTTCCTTGAACTTCTCTTCGGCTTCTTTGCTGTCCGGATTGCGGTCCGGATGGTATTTCATGGCCAGCTTTCGATAGGCCTTCTTGAGATCGTCGTCCGAGGCGTTTTTTGCCACGCCCAGGATTTCGTAATAGTCGCGTTTTGCCATGATCCGTGGGCTCGAAACCGAGCCTTCTTTTCAGTGCTACAGAATGAGTACGCCCGGTAGGCGGATTTCTCCGGCTACCGGGCGGCAGAGGCAGGTCAGTGCCCGGCCATTATTGGTCGCGCTTGACTTCCTTGAAGTCGGCGTCGACGACGTTGTCGTCCACCGGCTTCGCGTTGTCGGCCGCTTGCTGCTGGCCGGCGGCTTGCTGTGCCTGCATGTCGGCGTACATCTTTTCGCCCAGCTTCTGCGAAGCCGTCGACAGGGCTTCGACCTTGGCGTCGATGGCGGCCTTGTCGCCTTCCTTCAGCGTTTCTTCCAGGTCCTTGATGGCGGCCTCGATGCTTTCCTTCTCGGCAGCTTCGAGCTTGTCGCCGTACTCGGTCAACGACTTGCGGGTGGCATGCACCAGCGCGTCGGCCTGGTTACGCGACTGAGCCAGTTCGGCGACGCGGTGATCTTCCTCGGCGTTGGCCTCGGCATCCTTGACCATGCGCTGGATCTCGTCTTCCGACAGACCCGAGTTGGCCTTGATGGTGATCTTGTTTTCCTTGCCGGTGCCCTTGTCCTTGGCGGACACGTGCAGAATGCCGTTGGCGTCGATGTCGAACGTGACTTCGATCTGCGGCATGCCGCGCGGCGACGGCGGGATCCCTTCAAGGTTGAACTCGCCCAGGGCCTTGTTGCCCGCAGCGATTTCGCGCTCGCCCTGGAAGACCTTGATCGTCACGGCCGGCTGGTTGTCGTCGGCAGTCGAGAACGTCTGCGAGAACCGGGTCGGGATCGTGGTGTTCTTCTGGATCATCTTGGTCATGACGCCGCCCAGGGTTTCGATACCCAGGGACAACGGCGTGACGTCCAGCAGCAGCACGTCCTTGCGGTCGCCCGACAGCACGGAGCCCTGAATGGCGGCGCCAGCGGCGACGGCTTCATCGGGGTTCACGTCCTTGCGCGGATCCTTGCCGAAGAATTCCTTCACCTTTTCCTGGACCTTGGGCATGCGGGTCATGCCGCCGACCAGGATCACGTCGTCGATGTCGGAAACCTTGACGCCGGCGTCCTTGATGGCGACGCGGCAGGGTTCGATCGTGCGTTCGATCAGTTCTTCGACCAGCGCTTCCAGCTTGGCGCGCGTGATCTTCAGGTTCAAGTGCTTGGGACCGGAGGCATCGGCCGTGATGTACGGCAGGTTGATTTCGGTCTGCTGCGCGGACGACAGTTCGATCTTGGCCTTTTCGGCGGCTTCCTTCAGGCGCTGCAGGGCCAGCACGTCCTTGGACAGGTCAACGCCTTGTTCCTTCTTGAACTCGGCAATGATGTAGTCGATGATGCGCTGGTCGAAGTCTTCGCCGCCCAGGAAGGTGTCGCCGTTGGTCGACAGCACTTCGAACTGCTTTTCGCCGTCCACGTCGGCGATTTC
The DNA here is from genome assembly GCA_003454835.1 of Achromobacter sp. Taxonomy (GTDB): domain Bacteria; phylum Pseudomonadota; class Gammaproteobacteria; order Burkholderiales; family Burkholderiaceae_B; genus Achromobacter. The sequence goes on from DMTA01000428.1 coordinate 3,670, forward strand.
GATGATGGACACGTCGAACGTGCCGCCGCCCAAGTCATAGACGGCGATCTTGCGGTCGCCCTTTTCGGTCTTGTCCAGGCCGAACGCCAGTGCCGCGGCGGTGGGTTCGTTGATGATGCGCTTGACTTCCAGGCCCGCGATGCGGCCGGCGTCCTTGGTGGCCTGGCGCTGGCTGTCGTTGAAGTACGCGGGCACGGTGATGACGGCCTCGGTCACTTCTTCGCCCAGGTAGTCCTCGGCGGTCTTCTTCATCTTGCGCAGCACGTCAGCCGACACTTGGGGAGGCGCCATCTTCTTGCCGCGCACTTCAACCCAGGCGTCGCCGTTGTCGGCCTTGACGATGGCGTAGGGCATCAGGTTGATGTCCTTCTGCACGGCCTTTTCTTCGAACTTGCGGCCGATCAGGCGCTTCACGGCGTAGAGCGTGTTGCGCGGGTTGGTCACGGCCTGGCGCTTGGCAGGCGCGCCGACCAGGGTCTCGCCGTCATCCATGTAGGCAACGATGGAGGGGGTGGTGCGAGCACCTTCCGCGTTTTCGATGATCTTGACCTGCCCGCCGTCCATGACAGCCACGCAGCTGTTGGTCGTTCCCAGGTCAATGCCAATAATCTTGCTCATGGTGGGTTACCTTGATTATTAAATCTATGAAAATTTGGGGAAAACTGCTTGTCTCCCCGTAACTGGGGCTGCCCGTGGGGTTTTTCAAGATGCCGGGCTGGAAATTTCCAGGCCCGGATCCTGCAGGCGCTGGATTGCCGCGGTAAATTGGGGCAACCCGGGCCAGCCGGTGATGCGCCCGAGGCGCTTTCCGGATCGGTACAGCACAAAAGTGGGGACGCCATGCAACGAAAAACGGCGGCCCAGCGGTTCATCCGCATAGACATCGGCTTCGAACCACGTGAGGCCTAGCCCCAGCAGGGTTTCCTGGTGCAGCAGCGCCGCCTGCTTGAACAGGTTGCAGTTGTAGCAATCCTGGCCCCACAGGAAGACGCAGCGCAGATCCGCGCCGGGCGCTTGCACCACGGCCGCGTCGAATCCCGCGGTGTCGACATGGCGCATGCCGAATACCTGGAATACCTGGGCCGGGTCGAAGCGCGGGTCGGTCATGGCCGAAAGGCGGTTCAGCCCTGGCCGGCCGAGACGATCACCAGCGCGGGGCGCAGGGTGCGGTCGGCGATCACATATCCCTTCTGCAGCAGTTGCACCACCGTGTTGGCGGGCTGCTCGTGGGGAATGGACGAAATGGCTTGGTGCTGGTGCGGATCGAACTTGTCGCCCTGCGCCGGCGCGATTTCCTTGAGCAGGTTGCGCTCGAAGGCGGCGGCCAGCTGCTTGAGGGTGACTTCGACGCCTTCGCGCAGGGTTTCGACCGTCTGATCGGGCTGGGCCAGCGCAGCTTCGAGGCTGTCCTTGACCGGAACCAGGCTTTCGGCGAACGATTCGATGCCGAACTTGCGCGCCTTGGACACTTCTTCCTGGGCGCGGCGGCGCACGTTCTCGGCTTCGGCTTGCACACGCAGAAGCTGGTCGTGCTGCTCGTTGACGGTAGCCTGGGCGGCGTCCAACTGGGCGCGCAACTCGTTCAGCTCGGCCTGCGCGGCGTCCTGGGCGGCGGGTGCCGCATCGGCGTTCTGGCCGACTTCGGGCGCCTGGTCAGCAGGCTCGTGGGGTGCCGTCATGGGGAATCCTCCAAAAAGAATGGCTTTCGGAGACATGAATGGGGGCCAATACCCCTAATTCAAGCCCGGTTAAGCGAAATATTCCCCAGGGCCCGGCGCCGCGGCCGGGCGCCCGGCCGCGGTTCGCCTACTTTTTGCTTGGCTGCGCGGGAGCGACGGGGTCGCTGGCGGGGAAACTTTCCTTCAGTGCGCGGTCCACGCGTTTGTCGTCGGCATCCGGATCAGAGGGAATCGCAACCGGATCGCTGGCCGGGAAAGTGTCGGCCAGGGCCTCATCCAGGTCGTGTTCGACGCGGTCTTCGTCGACCGGAGTGCTGACTTTGCCCTTCTTGACCGGTTCGCCAGTCTTGGGATCATCGTGCATGCGCTTTCTCCTTCAAGTCCGTGGTGTCTGGAACCCACCCCTGCAAGTATCGTTCCACCAGACCCGACAGCCCCGAGATCCAGGCCGGATCATCGTTGATGGCGGGAATGTAACGGAACTGTTTGCCACCCGTTTCGAGAAAGGCGTCGCGGCATTCCAGGCTGATTTCTTCCAGAGTTTCGAGACAGTCTGCCACAAATCCCGGGCACACCACATCGACCTCGGTGACGCCCGATGCGGCTAGTGCCTTGAGGGTCGGCTCGGTGTAGGGCTCCAGCCAGCGGGCGGTGCCGAACCGGCTCTGGAAGGTCACTTCGATCTGGTCGCGGGGCAGCGAAAGCCGCTGGGCCAGGAGCCGGGCCGTTTCCATGCAATCGCGGTAGTAGGGGTCGCCCAGCTCGATGGAGTAGCGCGGCAGGCCATGAAAGCTCATGACCAGCTTCTGGGGCTTGCCGTGTTCGCTCCAGTAGCGTTCGATGCGCGCGGCCAGCGGGTCGAGGTAGGCGGGGTCGTCGTGGAAACGCTTGATGAAGCGCATCTCCGGCTGGTCGCGCAGCTTGCCCATGTACCGGGTGACCGCATCGACCACGGTGGCGGTGGTGCTGGCGGCGTACTGCGGATACAGGGGAACCGTCAGGATGCGTTCGCAGCCCTGCTTACGCAGATTCGAGATGGCGTGCGGGATGGAAGGATTGCCGTAGCGCATGCCCAATTCGACAGCAGCATCCACCCCGGCCGTCTGCAGGGCGGCGCGCACGCCGTCGGCCTGTCGCTGGCTGTAGACCATCAGGGGCGAGCCTTCCTTCATCCAGATGCCGCCATAACGCGGCTCGAGCCGCTTGGGCCGGCGCACGAGCACAATGCCGTGAAGGATGGGCTTCCAGAGGTAGCGCGGAATTTCGATGACGCGGGGGTCGGACAGGAATTCGCCCAGGTACTTGCGGATGTCCTTGGCCGTCGGCGTGTCGGGCGTGCCCAGGTTCACCAGCAGCACGCCGACCTTGCCCGGCACGCGCGGCGGCGGGTCTTCGTTGAAGGGGTCTTCTTGCTCGGGTTCAGGAAGGTAGCGCTCAGGCCAGAGATACTTGAACAGGCGAAGAAACACAAAAACTCCCCTTCCTCCGCAAGGAGGATGTAGCTTTGAATGGGACTACTGGTTGTGGCTGAGAGCGTTGGACAGCAGGCGCGCCGTGATGTCCACGATGGGTATGACGCGCTCGTAGGCCATGCGGGTCGGACCGATGACGCCCAGGGTGCCCACCACCTTGCCATCCACGCCGTATGGCGCGGTGATGACGGAAACGTCTTCCAGGGGCACCAGTTGCGAATCGCCACCGATGTAGATCTGCACGCCCTGCGCCCGGCTGGAGACATCCAGCAATTGCAGCAGGTCGGTCTTTTTCTCGAACAACGAAAACATCTTGCGCAGCCGGTCCATGTCGGACGCGATGTCGGTCACGTCCAGCAGCTTGCGCTCGCCGGAAATGACCACGGCGTCGCCGTCCTCGGCGGCCTCGGCGCTGGCCTCGACGGCGGCCTGCATGAGGCGCGAGATGTCTTCGCGCAACTGGGCCAGCTCGGTCGACAGCGTCTGCCGCACGGCATTGAAGGACTTGCCGGCAAAATGCATGTTGAAGAAGTTGCCGGCTTCCAGCAGTTCGGATTCGGCGTAATCCCGCTGGACGAAGAGAATGCGGTTCTGGACGTCCCCATCGGGCGTCACGATGATCAGCAGGACACGCTTGTCGGACAGACGAATGAATTCGATCTGGCGGAACACCTGGGCCCGCTTGGGCGTGAGCACCACGCCCGCGAATTGCGTCAAGTTCGACAGCAGCGCGGCGGCCGCGTTGACGGCGCGGGTGGGTTCGGCGGCGGAGAGCATTTCGCCCATGTTGTGCGGCTGAAGCTGGTACGACTGTACCGACAGCAGCGAATCGACGAACATGCGGTAACCGCGCGGCGTGGGTACACGGCCGGCGGAGGTATGCGGACTGTGGATCAGCCCCAGCTCTTCCAGGTCCGCCATGACGTTGCGGATGGTGGCCGGGGACAAGTCAAAGACTTTAGATAGCGTCCGCGAGCCGACTGGCTGCCCATCGGCGATGTAGCGTTCTATCAACGCTTTCAGTAATGCGCGTGCGCGGTCATCCATGGCAGCTATTTTAGGGAATCTTTTTAGGTTGGGGCGATTTTTGTCCCGCAACCCGATATACGGCCCCATATAATCGGCTAATTGACCCATCCTGGGCGTATTCAGCTTTGCGGTTTTGCCCTTCTTCATTTGTACGCTGCCATGCATTTTCCTACAGTCGCCCTGATCGGCAGATACCAGGACACCGGCCTGGACACACCGCTGAGAGCCCTTGCGCACGCGCTGACGCAAGCGGGCCGGCATGTGCTGATCGACGCAGACACGGCGCGCAATACCGGGCTGACCGAATACCCCATCGCCACACTCGAGGAAATCGGCAAGACCGCCTCGCTGACCGTGGTCATGGGCGGCGACGGCACGGTGCTGGGCGCCAGCCGGCATCTGGCGCCCTACGGCATGCCGCTGATCGGCATCAACCACGGACGCCTGGGTTTCATCACCGACATCGCCCTGCAGGACGCGCACGCCGCGCTGGCGCGGGTGCTTGAGGGTAGCTTCCAGATCGAAGACCGCATGCTGCTCGAAGGCAGCGTGTGGCGTGGCGACCAAAAGATGTATTCCGCGTCGGCGCTGAACGACGTGGTCCTGAACCGCGCGGGCCGCGGCGGCATGATCGAGGTCCGGGTCGAACTGGACGGCGCCTTCATGTACACGCAGCGCGCCGACGGCCTGATCATCGCCACCCCCACGGGATCCACCGCCTACGCGCTGTCGGCCAACGGCCCGATCCTGCACCCCGGCATGAATGCGCTGGTGCTGGTGCCCGTGGCGCCGCAGACCCTGTCGAACCGCCCTATCGTCATCCCGGACACCGGCGTGCTCAACATGACGCTCACTGCCATGGGCCGCGTCGAAGTCGGCGCCAGCGTGCACTTCGACATGCAGACCTGGTCCGACCTGCAACCGGGCGACCGCATCGTGGTCTCCGGCAGCGACCTGTTCAAGGACGCCGAACGCGTCTCCGTCAACTGACACATCCTGGAGAGAGGACACCCCATGTACATGCTCGAAATGCGTTCGGTCGCCAAGGTTTTCCGTACCGAACAGGTGGAGACCCACGCACTGCGCTCGCTGGAACTGCAGGTCAAGGAAGGCGAGTTCGTCGCCGTCACCGGTCCGTCCGGCTCCGGCAAGACCACCTTCCTCAACATCGCCGGCCTGCTGGAAACCTTCACCAGCGGCACCTACATGCTCGACGGCCAGGACGTCAGCACGCTGGGCGACGATGCCCGCAGCCGCATGCGCAACCAGAAGATCGGCTTCATCTTCCAGGGCTTCAACCTGATCCCCGACCTGAACCTGTTCGACAACGTCGACGTGCCGCTGCGCTACCGCAGGATGGGCGCCGGCGAACGCCGCGAACGCATCGAGAAGGCGCTGAGCCAGGTCGGCCTGGGTTCGCGCATGAAGCACTACCCCAATGAACTCTCCGGCGGCCAGCAGCAGCGCGCCGCCATTGCCCGCGCCCTGGCCGGCAGCCCGCGCCTGCTGCTGGCCGACGAACCGACCGGCAACCTGGACACGCAGATGGCGCGTGGCGTGATGGAACTGCTGGAAGAGATCAACGCCGCCGGCACCACCATCGTCATGGTCACCCATGACCCGGAACTGGCCGCACGCGCGCAGCGCAACGTGCACATCGTCGATGGCCAGGTGACCGACCTGGTGCGTGAGCCGGTGCTGGCCACCCCGCGCCGCATCGTCGCCGTCAACGAGTGAGGGCCCGACCATGTTCGCCTACTACGCCCGACTGGCGGCGCGCAGCTTCCGCCGCAACAAGGTCCTGACCGCGCTGATGGTGGTTGCCATTGCGCTGGGCATCGGCGCCTCGATGACCACCCTGACCGTCTTCCACGTGCTCTCCGGCGATCCGATCCCGGACAAGAGCGATCGCCTGTTCTATGTGCAGCTCGACCCCGGCCCCCGCGGTGGCTACGTGCCCGGCGAGGAACCCAATTCGCAGATGACCCGCTTCGATGGCGAAGCCCTGCTGCGCGAAGCCAAGGCCGAGCGCCAGGCGCTGATGAGCGGCGGCGGCGGCACCATCGAGCCGGACGGCAGCACCCTGCAGCCGTTCTCGATCGATACGCGCTGGACCTCGGCTGATTTCTTCCCGATGTTCGACGTGCCGATGCAGTACGGCCGTGCCTGGACGCGCCAGGACGACGACCGCCGCGCCCGCGTGGTGGTCATCTCCAAGGCCCTGAACGACAAGCTGTACCAGGGCGGCAACAGCGTCGGCAAGGACATCCGCATGGATGGCCAGAGCTTCCGCATCGTCGGCGTGATGAAGGAATGGAATCCCGAACCGCAGTTCTTCGACCTCACCACCGGCAGCTTCGGCAAGGACGAAGATCTGCTGCTGCCGATGTCGACCTCGATGGACCTGAAGCTGGGCAGCAACGGCAACATGAACTGCTTCGGCGAAAACCCCGACGGCGACAGCTATTCGGTGAA
>DMTA01000335.1:0-132 GCA_003454835.1 Achromobacter sp.
GTTCGCGCCCGGCGCGCCGCTGCAGCGCGCGCTGCGCGTCACGCACGCCGTCGCCGCAAAAAGCGCCGACTTCCGTTTCGCCGAGCCCTGGAAGGGCCTGGAAACGTTGCCCCAGGCCGGCACCGTCATCGG
>DMTA01000335.1:183-6316 GCA_003454835.1 Achromobacter sp.
TGCGCCTGGCGCAGCCGATCGCCTAGCGCCGGCCTGCCCACCCCCCGGCTTTTCCCCAACCCTGAGCCCACCAAGGAAATCATCTCGTGGCCTTGTTCATCCTACGCAGACTGATACAGAGTCTGTTCGTGCTGCTGGCCGTTTCGGTCGTGGTCTTCTTCGCGGTGTATGCCGTGGGCGACCCGATCGAACTGCTGGTCAGTCCCGAAGCCAGCCAGGCCGCGCGCGAGGCGATGATCGCCCGCCTCGGCCTGGACCTTCCCGTGTGGCAGCAGTACACAGGCTTCCTGTGGCGCGCACTGCACGGCGACCTGGGCACCTCCTTCGTGCACGGCATTCCCGCAATCGAGCTGATCGTGCAGCGCATTCCGGCCACCTTCGAGCTCGTGATCGTCGCGATCATGCTGACCTGTGTGATCGGCATTCCGCTGGGCCTGGTCGCGGGCCTGTACCGAGATGAGTACGTGGGCCGCGGCATCATGGCCTCGTCCGTGCTGGGCTTTTCGCTGCCGAACTTCTGGCAGGGCATGATGTTGATCCTGCTGTTCGCCGTCTGGCTGGGCTGGCTGCCGGCCACCGGCCGCGGCGACACGGTGACCGTGCTGGGCGTGCGCCTGTCCATCCTGACCGCCGACGGCTGGTCGCACCTGATCATGCCGGCCATCAACCTGGCGCTTGCGAACATCGCCCTGGTGCTGCGCCTGACGGCCTCCGGCGTGGTGGAAGCCCGCAGCCAGGACTACGTGAAGTTCGCGCGCGCCAAGGGCGTCAAGCCCGGCCGCATCGTGCGCCGCCACATTCTGCGCAACATCCTGATCCCGGTGGTCACGGTGATCGGCATGGAGTTCGGCACCCTGATCGCCTACTCGACCATCACCGAGACCGTGTTCGCGTGGCCCGGCATGGGCAAGCTGCTGATCGACAGTGTGTACCAGCTCGACCGTCCCGTCGTCGTCGCGTACGTGATGCTGGTCACGCTGATCTTCGTCATCATCAACCTGGTTGTCGACATCCTGTACGCGGCGCTCGACCCGCGCGTGCAGCTCGTGGCTCCCGCTCATTGAACCGCCATGGCTAACTCTCCCAATCCCGGCCGCACCCGCACCGTCCAGCCTCTGGCCGAGACGCCCCGGCGCGCCGCCATTCTGAAAAAGCTGCATGCGCGCCCCACGGTGCGCGGCTCCGCCATCGCGCTGGCCGTCCTGATCATCCTGGTGGTCTTCGCGCCGTTCTTTGCGCCACAGAATCCGTACGATCTGGCCAACCTGTCGCTCATGGACGGACGCCTGGCGCCGCGACAGGCGCTGATGGACGGCAGCATCGCGTGGCTCGGCACCGACGACCAGGGCCGCGACATGCTGAGCGCCATTCTGTATGGCCTGCGCATCAGTCTGATGGTCGGCCTGTCCGCCGTCGTGCTGGCAACCGCCATCGGCGGCGCGATCGGTCTGGTGGCCGCCTACATCGGCGGCTGGGTCGACACCGTGCTGATGCGCATTGTCGACTTCATCCTGGGCTTTCCGACCATTCTGGTGGCGCTGGTTTTGCTGGTGGTGCTGGGGCGCGGGGTCGACAAGGTGATCCTGGCGCTAGTCCTGGTGCAGTGGGGACATTACGCGCGCATCATGCGCAGCCGCGCCCTGCAGGAACGCCGCAAGGAATACGTCGAGGCCGCCGCGAATCTTGGTTTCCCGGCGTGGCGCATCATGCTTTTTCACCTGCTGCCCAACTGCCTGGGTCCGGTGATGGTGTTCGCCACCATCCAGATCGCGACCGCGATCGCGCTGGAAGCCACACTGTCGTTCCTGGGCGTGGGCGTGCCGATCACTGAACCGTCTCTGGGCCTGTTGATCTCCAACGGCTTTCAGTACCTGCTGTCGGGCGACTACTGGATCAGCCTGTTCCCGGGCATTGCGCTGCTGGTTCTCATCCTCTCCATCAACATCGTGGGCGACCGCCTGCGCGAAAGCCTGGACCCGCGTCGAGCATGAGCGACATTCTTCTTGATGTGCGCGGCCTGCGCACTGCATTCCATACCGAGGCCGGCGCGTGGCTGGCGGTCGACGGCGTCGACCTGACCGTGCGCCGCGGCGAGATCGTGGGTCTGGTGGGCGAGTCCGGTTCGGGCAAGTCCGTTACGGGCTTTTCGCTGCTGGGTCTGATCGACCCGCCAGGCGAAGTCGTCGACGGCGAGGTGAAGTTCAAGGGCACGGACCTGCGCAAGCTGTCCGAAGAGCAGATGCGCCAGTTGCGCGGCAACCGCATCGCCATGATCTTCCAGGATCCGCTGATGACGCTGAATCCGGTGCTGCGCATCGGCGAGCAGATGATGGAAGCGATCCTGACGCACGAGGACGTGCCGCGCGCCCAAGCCGAGGAACGCTGCCGCGAGGCGCTGGCCATGGTCGGCATCCCTTCGCCGGAAAAGCGCCTGAAGAGCTATCCGCACGAGTTCTCGGGCGGCATGCGTCAGCGCGTGGCGATCGCCATCGCGATGCTGAACAAGCCCGACCTGATCATCTGTGACGAACCCACCACGGCGCTGGACGTCACCATCCAGGGCCAGATCCTCTACCGCATGCAGCAGATCTGTCGCGAGCACAACACGGCGCTGATCTGGATCACCCACGATCTGGGCGTGGTGGCAGAGCTGGCGGACCGCGTGGCCGTGATGTATGCCGGCCGCATCGTGGAAAGCGGCCCGGTCGAACAGGTGCTGGATGCGCCCCGCCACCCCTATACCAAGGGACTGCTGGACTCGATGCCCGGCGCCACGCAGCCAGGCGCGCGCCTGCACCAGATCAACGGCATGGCGCCCAGCCTGGCCGGCCGTCCGGCGGGCTGTGCATTCCGGCCGCGCTGCACCAACGCGGTCACGCGCTGCACCGAGCAAGCCCCCTCCGTCACCACCGAAGGTTCGCGCAGCTATCGCTGTTACGTGCCGATTGCCCGCGAGGCACAGTAAGCAATGAGCCAAGCCGATACCCCCGTCATCGAGCTCAAGAACGTCCACAAGCGCTTCGAGCAACGGCCTGACCTGGCCCAACGCATCCTCGCCCTGACCGGCCGCCCCATCGACCGCCGCACCGTGTACGCGGTGAACGGCGTGGACCTGTCCATCAAGCGCGGCGAAGTCGTGGGTCTGGTGGGCGAGTCCGGTTGCGGCAAGTCCACGCTGGGACGCGTCGTGGCCGGCCTGCACCGCCAGACCGAAGGCGAGCTGCTGTACCAGGGCCAGGACGCCAACCGCCTGCGCGGCGCCGACAAGCTGGCCTACACGCTGGGCGTGCAGATGATCTTCCAGGATCCGCAGGCCTCGCTGAACCCGCGCCAGCGGCTGCGGCAGATCCTGGGCGAATCGCTGAAGGTCCACAAGCTGGCGCCGCCTGCCGAGATTCCCGCCCGCATCGACCAGGCGCTCACGGAAGTGGGCCTCGCCACGGAATACCGGGACCGCTTTCCGCACCAGATCTCGGGCGGTCAGCGCCAGCGCATCGGCATTGCCCGCGCGCTGATGGTGGCGCCCAAGTTCCTGGTCTGTGACGAACCCGTGGCGGCGCTGGACGTGTCCATTCAGGCGCAGGTGATCAATCTATTCATGGACCTGCGCGAACAGCACGGGTTCACGTACCTGTTCATCAGCCATGACCTGGGCGTGGTCAAGCACATCTCGGACCGCGTCGCGATCATGTATCTGGGTAAGATCGTGGAGATCTCGACGTCTGCCGAAATCTTTGCCCGCGCCAACCACCCGTACACGCAGGCCCTGATGGCCGAAGTGCCGGACGTTGCGCGCCGCGGCCGGAAATTCACGCCGATCAAGGGCGAGATTCCGTCGCCGCTGAATCCGCCGTCCGGCTGCACCTTCAATCCCCGCTGTCCCCACGCGATGCCGCGCTGCCGAGAAGTGGCGCCGGCCCTGAAAGAAATCTCGGCGGGCCACTGGTCGGCCTGTCACCTGAACGAAGCGAGCGCCTGATGAAACCTGCCGATATGTCCAACGTGGACCGCATCGCCATCGAAATGGGCCATGCGGGCCGCAACGCGATCCTGTACGTGGACGAGGACCGCAACTACGACCGTCCGTTCAAGCTGCAGACCTACCGTCCCTACGGCTACACGCCGGACCGCCCGGTGGTGATCGTGCAGCACGGCGTGCTGCGCAACGGAGACGAATACCGCGACTTCTGGGTCGAGGCCGCCGACAAGCACAAGCTGCTGATCGTGGCGCTGACGTTCTCGAACGAGATCTGGCCGGGCGTCGAAAGCTACAACAACGGTCGCGTGTTTTCGGCCGGCGGCAACCCGCGTCACATCGACGGCTGGACGTATGCGCTGGTGGGCAACGTCATCAAGGACATGATCGCCGGCGAGATCACCGACGGCCAGAACGTCTACCTGTTCGGCCACAGCGCGGGCGGCCAGTTCGTCCACCGCCTGATGAGCAGCCAGCCGCACGCGCCCTTCAAGGCGGTGACGGCGGGCAATCCCGGCTGGTACACGCTGCCGACCTTTGACCATCCTTATCCCGAGGGCATGGACGGCGTGGGGCTGACCGAGGACCATCTGGTGAAGCTGCTGGCCTACCCGATGACCATCCTGGCAGGCGACAAAGACATCGAGACGAACGATCCCAACCTGCCGTCCGAACCCGCCGCAATGCGCCAGGGCCCGCACCGTTTTGCCCGCGCGCAGAACTATTTCGAGTTCGGCCGCAAGGAAGCCGAGCGCCGCGGCGTGCCGTTTGGCTGGAAGCTGCAGGTGGTGCCGGGCATCGGCCATGACGGCCGCGCAATGTCGGCCGTCTGCGCGAGCCTGTGGTTCGATGGCAAGATGCCCGACGACGCCGAACTCGCCCGCCTTGCCGGCCAGCAGGTCGCCTGAATCCCTTTACCTTCGCTGAAACCCGATACCGCCATGTCCAATACCCAGAGCACTGAACAGATCGTCGCCGGCATCCAAGGCTGGCTGAAATGCGAATCGCCGTCGAACTTCCCGGAAGGCATCGCCGCGATGGCGCGCATCATCGCCGACTACGCGGCCGCCGCCGGCCTGACGGTTGAGCTGTCGTCGCTGGGCCCCACGACGGGCCCGCTGCTGTACGCGACCAACCGCGCGCCAGGCGATACGCGTCCGGGCATCCTGATCCTGGCGCACATGGACACGGTGCATCCGGTGGGCACGCTGCTGGAAAACCCGGTGCGCATCGACGGCGACCGTCTCTACGGCCCGGGCAGCTATGACATGAAGGCAGGCATCTATCTGGCGCTGACGGCCCTGGCGGGCGTGGCGCGTCCGGGTGCGACGCAACTGCCGGTGGATTTCCTGGTGGTGCCCGACGAAGAAACGGGCAGCCATGCCTCGCGCGCGCATATCGAACGCTTTGCTGCGAACGCGAAGTACGCCCTGGTCTGCGAACCGGCCCGCCCCAACGGCGGCAAGTGCGTGACGGCACGCAAGGGCACGGGCATGCTGAACCTGAACGTGAAGGGCCGCCCGGCGCACGCAGGCATGCAACACGAGAAGGGCCGCAGCGCGATTCGCGAAATGGCGCACCAGGTGCTGGCGCTGGAAGCGATGACGGACTACGACCGTGGCATCACGGTCAGCGTGGGGACCATCGCGGGCGGTACGGTCACCAACACGGTTCCGGCGCTGTGCCGCTGCGTGGTGGACTTCCGGGTGCCTGACATGGGCGCTGCGGAGGACGTGCTGCGCCGGATGCGTGAACTGTGCGCGGTGGGTCCGGACGTTCAACTGGACATCGATGTCGAGCTGAACCGTCCGCCGATGGTGAAGACTGAGGCGGCGGCTGCGTTGCTGGCGTTGGTGCAGGGGTTTGCGGATCGCGCGGGCTTCTTGCTTGAAGATGCGCCGATGACGGGTGGCGGCAGCGATGCCAACTTCACGTCGGCAATGGGCATTCCGACGCTGGATGGGTTGGGAGCTGATGGAGATGGCGCGCATACGTTGAATGAGTATGTGCTGGTGTCTACGTTGGAGCAGCGGTTGAAGTTTTGGGAATTGCTGCTGCGGGATCTGGCTTAAGGGTTTGGTTTTTCGCGTTTTTGTGGCGGCCGGGTGGTTGAGTTCTTAAGACGTCCGGCGCGGTGGCGGCCCGGGGCGCGCGGGG
>DMTA01000278.1 GCA_003454835.1 Achromobacter sp.
GAACGCCGTCATCAGCGCGGGCCAGGACATCGACGTCGAACGCGAGATCCGCCAATGCAGCATCGCGGCGGGCGGCAGCGTGAACGTGGGTCCGCCCAACACGCAGCAAAGCGCCATCACGGGCGGCGAGACTCGCGCCCTGCTCGCGGTCCGCGCCGGCACCATCGGCTCCCCCCCCCGCGCTCNNCTCGCCAGCCGGCATTCCGACGCTGGTGCAAGCCGGCTTGGACCCGCACGCCGACATCAAACGCTCGGCGCTCACGCGCAAGCGCCTGAAGATGAACGAGGAAAAGGCCAAGCTGGAACAGCTGCTGATGTTCCTGCAAGCCAATCCCCAACGGGCCTCGGGCGACGTCGTCGAGCGCGCGCGCAACACGCACACCAAGCTCATCGGCGACCTGGCCGGGCTGGAAACCGAGGAAGCGCAACTGGCCCGCGACCTGCTGCCCCAGCAGAACGCGACCATCGCCGCCACGCGGCGCTTCTGTAGCGGCACGAAGATCCAGCTGGGCAACAAGATGCAGGAATTCCTGGAAGACCAGGTCGGCGGCAAGGCTGGACTGGAAGAAGGCGAGATCGTTATTCGCTAAAGGCCGGCGTTCGAACCCTGGTGTCTGACACCCTGGCGGCACCGCGCCAAGCTGTCGGCGGTCTCTCATGGGTGTCAGTCACCTTCGCGCCGCGAAGATGCCGACACCGCGCTGCCTTCCGGCCTACCCCGCCGTCAGGCGCCGTCGTCGGGCATCAATTCCTTGAACCACACCCGCGGCGAGATGCCGCGGTCGGGGCCCAGCACGGAGAAGCCGCCGTCGACCGGAATGTCGACGCCCGTCATCCACGACGCCGCGTCCGAACACGCGAAGCACACCGCCGCCGCGATCTCTTCACCGGATCCCACCCGGCCCAGCGGGTGGAAATGCGCGCCCACCGTGTCCGCCGCCTGACGCGACCCGCCCGACAGCTGCTCCACCGACGGCGACCACGTCCATGCCGGCGACACGGCCAGCACNNGCCGGCGCCAGCTCCACGGCGAAGTTCTTGGTGATCTGCAGCAGCGCCGCCTTGGATGCCGGATACAGCGCACGTCCGGCCGCGCCGAACTTGCCGCCTGTGCTGCCCAGATTCACCACCACGCCGCCGCGCGGCAGATGCGCCGCCGCCAGCTGAGTGAAGATCGCCGCCGAAATCAAGTTCGTGTCCAGCGTGCGATGCCATTCCTCGCGCGTCGACGCCAGCCCGCGATCCGCATACTGGCAGGCGTTATTCACCAGAAAATCCAACCGGCCAAAGCGCGCCAGCGCGGCGTCGATGCAAGCCTGGATCTGGGCGTCCTCGCCGATATCCGTTTCGCAATACAGCGCGCGTTCGGCCAGTGTCTTTGCCAGCGCCTCGCCTGCCTCGGCGTTGCGGCCGACCAGCACGACGTTGGCGCCCGCCGCCGCGAAACCGCGCGCGATGTCCGCGCCCAGGCCCTGCGTGCTGCCGGTGACGATGGCGGTCTTGCCCGCCAGGCCGGGAAAGCCTGAGAAATCCATATGTATTCCTTGTCAGTTGGGCGCGGCGGCCCAGCGCACCGCGTCATCCACCGAACCCGTCTGCGCGATCAGCCGCATGCTGGCCAGCGACGCCTCGTGCACCGCCGGATCGGCCGACGCACACGCGTCTTCCGCCACCATCACCGAGAAGCCGATATCAGCGGCATGACGCACCGTGCCCTCGACCACCGAATGCGTCGCCACGCCGGCCACCACCAGCCGCCGCGCGCCCAGCAGCCGCAGGGTTTCCTCCAGCGGCGTGCCGTAGAACGCGCTGATGCGCGTGTGCTTGACGACGAACTCGCGCGCGCTGCCCGCCAGCGGATGGAGGCCTTCGTAGAACGCGCTGCCCCATTGCCCTTCCGGCACCGCGCCGATCGTGGCCACATTGCGGAAGATTGCGCAGTTGGGCAGCAGGTCCGCGTAGTCGGGACGAAACGCGATGCGCACGTGCACGATGGGCAGCGCGTGCGACCGCGCCCCCTCAAGCAAGGCGGCGGCGTTGTCCAGCAGGCGCTGGCGCGCCCCGCTGTCGGCATCCAGCCCGACGCGGATCTTGCCATCCGGATGCAGCACATCGTTCTGATAGTGCAGCGCCAGCACCGCCACGTCCGCGTTCATCACACAAACACCTCGAACGCGTCGTGCGCATCGTCGCAATTGACGAGGTCCACCCGCTTCATGCGAATGCGCCAGCCATCGCCCTCGGCGGCCAGCTTGTGGGTGTACCGCCCGGCAAGCTGGCGCGGCTGGCGCTTGCGCCATTCAGTCATCTGAAAGACCGAGTGCACCACCAGGTTGCCGGCCGTATCCACACCCTCGACCTGCACACCGCCCACCAGCCGCACGCTGCGCGTGGGCGGCTGCTGCGACCAGTTGCGCGGATGCTCCAGGCGCCGGATGCGCACGTCGCGCAGCATGCGGTCTTCCCAGAAGATCGAGATGAAGTCGTAGGGGCTTTCCTGGCCATGCTTGCGCGGCATCCAGTACATGCCGTCTTCCGTCCAGAGCGCCTGCCAGTCGTCATAGCGCCGCTCGTCCAGCAGCCGCGCCTCGCGGTACAGGAACTGCGCGATGCGGTGGTAGGCATCGGCGGGCACGTCGGCCGGCGCAAGATTCGCGGTGCCGACGTCGAAATCCAGATCTAGCAGCATGCGCCATCTCCCTTGGCGGCGCCCGCGCCCGTCGCAACGCCGGCGCCCGCCTCCATATATGCCTTCCACGCGCGGAACTGATTGCGCATGGGCAATTCGCTGGTGCCGTTCACGGACACCATGCCGTCGGCCTCGACGCGGTCCGTGCCGTGATAGCGGTGCATGCTGACCCAATCCCCGCCACGCGTCGCGTTGCCTTCCTGGCAGCGGTTGTAGAGCTCGATGTCGTCCGGCATGACGTTGGACGACGGCGAGTTGATGACGTTGGCGTACAGCATGGCGCGCTTGAACACGCCCTCCGGCGCGCCCTTGCAGCGGAACGTCTGGATCTCGATCAGCGTGCGGTCCACCGCCACCGGCCGGATCACGCGGAACTGCTGGAACACCGTATGCGGCGAGCCGCTGCCGTAGATCACCGTGTTGTGGCGATTCATCCCCAGAATCTCCCGGGCGCGCTGTTCGCCGTACGCGCCGGTCAGCGACTCGAAGTGCGCGCGCGACACGGGATCGCGTTCGGCCGCGCCCGGATTGAAGATGCCTTCCATGTAGCCGTGGCCGTTGTCGTAGGCGCGCAGCTCCAGCTTTTCCCAGAACTCGTAGGGCTCGCCGTTACCATCCATGATGTGCAGCTCGAGCGGCATCTCGCCCAATTCCTTGGCCTCGTCGCGCGCCGCCGCATACGAAGATTCATGCGTCACGCGCGCGTGCATCGTGTCGTGCAGATTTTCGTAGAACACCTTCCAGTTCGAACGCTGCATCACGCGGAAGATGCCGCCGGCGACTTCCACCTCGCCCACTGGCGAACGGTCGCACAGGTTGTCGATGGACGAGCGCACGCCACCCAGAAAGTCTTCCAGCGCCTGGCCCTCGGCCGACTGGCTGGCGAACACAAAGCCGCGGTAGCTCTCCACGCGCGGCAGACGCCGCATCGAGAACGACGGATCCGTGGGATCGTACGACGTGCCTTCCAGCCCTTGCTTGAGCGGCACGCCCAGATGACTGCCGTCCAGCTTGAACGTCCACGCGTGATACGGGCAGCGGAAAAACTTGCCCGCACAGCCTTCGCCGTCCGCCACCACCTTCGCCCCCTTGTGCGGGCAGCGGTTGTACAGCACGTGGACGCGGCCGTCGGCGGCGCGCACCATCAGCACATCCTGATCGCCCAGGCGTGTGGTGTGATAATCGCCCGTCTTGGGCACCTGGCTTTCGTGACCCACGTAGATCCACGCGCGGCCATAAATGCGCTGCATTTCAAGGTCGAAAATCGCCGGATCGGTGTACAGATCCCGGTGCACGCTGTCGCCGCGCACCAGCCCCGCAAGTTGCTCGTCGGTATAAGGCATGTCGTCTCCCTACTTGTTCGCGCTGTCTTGCCAGCGCGCCATCAGCGTGTTGGAAGGCAGGGTTTCGTCCAGCAGCTTCGCCGCCGTCTCGCGCCCGGCCGTGGGCAGGCCGGCCGGATCCAACAGGCCCACCTGCACCAGCACGCTCGCCTGATCCCAATAGATGTGCTCGTGATAAAGCTTGTCGCCGCGGAACTTCACGATGGCCACCAGCGGAATCTCCACATACTTGCCCGTCGGCGCGACGCCCGGCAGCATCCAGTCGATCTCGGTCGTGTGGGTGAAGCAGAACAGCAGCTCGTCCACGATCTGCGTCGCGCCCACCGTGCGCGACAGCGGCACCAGCCGCGTGTCCGGCGGGTTGCTGTTCACGAAATGATGCTGGTAGAAGCGCGACAGCTCCTTGTGCCCCACTCCGCCCGTCATTGTGGGGATGTGATTGACGTAAGGCTCGGCCACCATCGTCGCCATCGTCGCCGCCACGTCGCGCGTGCCGAATTCATATTCGCAGTGCTTGTCCCACAGATACGAATAATCGAACTCCGGCCCGATCGTGCGCTGCAACGCGGCCATGCTGCGCTGATGCGCCATCAGCGCCGACGGCTTGTCGTAGTGATCGCCGCCCGTGCGCGCAAACGCGTGATCCACGCCGGGATACACGTACAGCTCCACGCCCGGCTTGCCGCCCAGCGCCTCCAGGATGCGCTGGCGAGCATCGGGCGGACAGAAGCCGTCCTGCTCGGCAATGTGCAGCACCAGACGGCCGCGCAGATGGGCGGCCTCTTCAAGGCTGTCCTCGATGCCCACGCCGTAGTAACCCACCGCCACGTCCGCATCCGTGCGGCAGGCTGCCAGATAGGCCAGCTTGCCGCCCAGGCAATAACCCAGCACGCCCGCGCCCCCTTCCTGTTCGGGCAGCTCGCGCAGCACGGCCAGCGTCGACGCGATGTCCTTGATGCCCAGATCCACGTCAAAGCCCTTGTACAGCTCGAACGCGCGCGGCATATCCGCCGGGCCGTCCGTCAGCTGGATGCCCGGCTGCTGGCGCCAGAACAGGTCCGGCACCAGCACCACGTAACCCTCCTCGGCCAGCAGCTGCGCGCTGCGCCGCATGAAATCGTTGACGCCGAAAATCTCCTGGCACAACACCAGGCCCGGGCCGCGGCCCGAGGCCGGCACCGCCAGATAGGCGCCGAAGGACTTGCCATCGTGCGAGGCGATCGTCACCTCGCGCGTCGTAATGCGTTCAGTCATGCGTATCTCCTGTATTGCAAAGCTGCGGCGGCCTACTTCATCTGGCACGAGGCGGCGAAGGGATCCTGGTATTGCGTCAGCACCGTGCCCGACAGCTTGTTCGACAGCTTGCCGCTGGCATCCGCCTCGACCACGCGCAGGTAATAGTTCTGCACCGGGTATTGATTGCGGTTGAACTTGAAATCACCGCGCACGGACTTGAAGTCCGCACGGCGCAGCGCCGGTCGCAGCGCCTCGGCGTCCAGCTTGCCGCCCGTCTGACGCACCGCGCTGTCCAGCAGCATCGCCGCGTCATAACCCTGCGACGCATACAGCGACGGGCTGCGGTTGTAGGTCTTCTTGAAGTCCTCGACGAACTTGCGGTTGGCCGGGTTGTCGAGTTCGGCCGCCCATTGCGCCGTGTTGCGCAGGCCCTTGATCGGCGCACCCACCGCCGCGATCGTGTCCTCGTCCCCCGAAAAGCCCGGCGCCAGCAGCGCGATGTCCTTGGACAACCCCGCCCCATTGAACTGCTTGATGAAATTCACGCCCATGCCGCCCGGCAGAAAGAAAAACACCGCATCCGGCTTGCTGGCGCGCAGCTGCGTGATCTCCACGCCATAGTCCAGCTGGCCGAGCTGCGTATAGATCTCCTCGGCCACGCCGCCCTTGTACAGGCGCTTGAAACCGTTCAGCGACTCGCGCCCGCCCGGGTAGTCGGGCGCAATCAACGCCACCCGCTTGTACCCCTGATCGGCCGCGTACTTGCCCATCGCGGCCGGAATGTCCTCGTTCTGCCAGGCCACCGCAAAGAAATTCGGATTACAGCCCGCGCCCGCGTAGTTTTCCGGCCCCGTATTGGTGCTCAGATAAATCGTGTCCGACTGCAGGATCGCCGGCATCACCGGCAGCAGCACGTTCGAAAACACGATGCCCGTCATCACGTCCACGCGGTCGCGCTTGAGCAGACGTTCCACCGCCTGGCGCCCCGTATCCGCCTTCTGCTGGTCATCGGCCACCACCACTTCCGCCGCCAACCCGCCCAGCTTGCCGCCCGTATGCTGCAGCGCCAGATTGAAGCCGTCCCGGATCTCGTTGCCCAGCGCCGCACCCGGTCCAGACAGCGTGGTCAGCAGCCCCACCTTCACCTTGTCGGCCGCCGAAGCCGCCCCCGGCGCGCCCACCGCAGCCCCCATGCAAACCAGCGCCGCCAGCGCGCGCCGGCTCCATCGATTTCGATTCATGTGCCACCCCGTATTCGCCGCCAGCCACGCTGGCGGAAAGCTGACAGAACCCGTCTGCCGTCGGTACACGCATGCCGCCGATTCAAGTCGCCCAGCTTACGCGCCGCGGCGCCCCCATTCCAACAGGCCCGCCCACCATGCGCGCGCCTCCCGGCAAGATTAGGCCCGCGCCCACCCCGGCTCTATCCGAATACCGCCACTCTTATCCGGGATTCACTTAATTCCCAATGGCGCGCGATTCCATTACGCTGCCGGCAGATACGGGATCGGTCCCGTCCCGGAGGCTTCCATGCACGGCTGGTCCCGACTAGAGCTGGCGCCCTTGCTGAAACGGCGCGTCTTCAGCTCCACGCAGCAGGATGAGACCCGCGCCCGCGTCTCCGAAGCCCTCAAGGACCACCGCCTCACCTGGAAAGGCGGCCGCGTCGACGCCGAACTGAACCGCGGCCGATTCGGCTCGCTCACCGTCTGTACGTTGCGCTACGGCGCCGAAGTCCACATCGAACCCGACCGCCTCCAGGACTTCATGCTGGTGCAGGTCCCCCTGCGAGGCCGCGCCCGCATCGAATGCGGCGACGAAGGCGTCAACGCCGACCCCGACTGCGCCGCCGTCATCGCCCCCAACCGCCGCCTGCGGCTGCACTGGGAAGCCGGCTGCGAGCAACTGCTGCTCAAGATCCCAAGAGGCAAACTGGAAGCCATGGGCCAACGCGCCTTCGGCGAGGCCGCCGCCCTCCCCCTGGACTTCAGCCCCGCCCTGCGCCTGGACACGCCCATCGGCGCCGCGTGGCGCAGCATGATGGGCAGCCTCATCCACCTGCTCCCCACCCTGGACGACGGCGCCCGCCGCCCGCCCGCCGCGTGGCTGGAACACCTGGAGGACACGCTGGTTCTGCACCTGCTCTACAACCAGCCCAACACGTGGCAAACCCACGCGGGCATGCCCCACGCCGTTCCCCGACGCTTGAGCGTCGCCGAGGCGTTCATGCGCGAACGCCTGGGTGCGCCATTGACTCTGAACACCATCGCTCGCCATGCTGGGGCCAGTGCGACCGCGCTCACTAGGCTTTTTCAGGAACACCGGAATACGACGCCGATGAATGCG
Organism: Achromobacter sp.; assembly: GCA_003454835.1. Classification (GTDB taxonomy): domain Bacteria; phylum Pseudomonadota; class Gammaproteobacteria; order Burkholderiales; family Burkholderiaceae_B; genus Achromobacter. The sequence continues at coordinate 7,615 of DMTA01000278.1, forward strand.
CTACGGGCGTTTCGGTTAGACGCGGCGAGGAGCCGGTTGAAGACCCAGCCGGATGCGAGCGTCACGGAGGTGGCGCTGAGCGTGGGGTTTGGGCATTTGGGGAGGTTCTCGGAGTATTACCGCGAGAGGTTTGGGGAGTTGCCGAAGGAGACGCGGCGCGCGGGCGGGTGATGACGGATTGCGGTGTCTGACACCTGAATCAGTCCTACGCGCTTGCAATCGGTGTCTGACACCGGAATCAGTCCTACGCGCCGCGATCGCGCAGCGCCGGCCCGTGGACGCGAGACACCGCGTAAGCCCCACCAGGCCGCCTGCGCGGCCGACGTGGGGCGGGCACCGCAAGATGCTTCATAGCCAAGCGGACGCAGGCAAGAACCTCAAGAACCCGACCCGCCCCAGCGCCCGCCAAGTTCAAACCACCGAGCCCGGCGTGGCGGCGGGCTGGGGCGCGCGGGGCGTGTAGATGCGCCCGA
>DMTA01000515.1 GCA_003454835.1 Achromobacter sp.
GACGTTGCCGTTGCCGTTGCCTGCCGCAGGCAGCGCCCGCGGCGCTGATCCCGGAGTACGGCAGCACCTGGGAGATCGGCGTGCTGTACGGCCCGCACGGCGCGCCGGACTTCTTCCAGCCTGAGGCCATCGAGGCGTTCTTCGCGGCCGACTGGGAGGTGCACTACAACTCCAACCGCCTGGGCGTGCGCCTGATCGGTCCCAAACCCACCTGGGCGCGCGAGAACGGCGGCGAGGCGGGCCTGCACCCGTCCAACATCCACGATTGCGAATACGCGATCGGCAGCATCAACTTCACGGGCGACAGCCCCGTCATCCTGACGCGCGACGGCCCCAGCCTCGGCGGCTTCGTGTGCCCCGTCACCATTGCCCGCGCCGAACTGTGGAAGGTTGGACAGGTCAAGCCCGGCGACCGCATCCGCTTCGTGCGCATCGACTATCCGCAGGCCGTCGCGCTGGAAGCCGCGCAGGACCGCCGCATTGCCGACCTGGCGCCGGCGGTTCCCGCTGCGACCGAGCCGGCGCCGGTGCCCGCCACGGGCTCCGAGACCATCGTGGCCGCGCTGCCCGCCGAAGGATCGCGCCCGTCGGTGTCTTACCGCCAGGCAGGCGACGGCTACCTGCTGCTGGAATACGGCGACAACGTGCTGGACCTGGCGCTGCGCATGCGCATCCACCTGCTGATGGAAGCGTTGAACGCGAACCCCGTGGCGGGCGTGCTGGAGCTGTCGCCCGGCGTGCGCTCGCTGCAGATCCGCTACGACAGCCGCGTGATCCTGCAAGGCGCGCTCATCGCCAAGCTGTTGAAGATCGAGGAAGGGTTGGCGGACGTCGCGACGCTCAAGGTGCCGACGCGCGTCGTGTACCTGCCCATGGCCTTCGAAGACAGCGCCACGCTGGGCGCGGTGCAGCGCTATCAGGAGACCGTGCGCGCCAGCGCGCCCTGGCTGCCCAACAACGTGGACTTCATCCAGCGCATCAATGGGCTGGATTCGCGCGACGAGGTGAGTCGCATCGTGTTCGAGGCCAGCTATCTCATCATGGGTCTTGGCGACGTCTATCTGGGCGCGCCGTGCGCGGTGCCGATCGATCCGCGCCACCGCCTGCTGACGTCCAAGTACAACCCGGCGCGCACCTTCACCGCCGAAGGCACGGTGGGCATCGGTGGGGTCTACATGTGCATCTACGGCATGGATTCGCCCGGCGGCTATCAGCTGGTGGGACGCACGCTGCCCATCTGGAACAAGTTCCTGAAAAATCCGGCGTTCCAGGACGGCAAGCCCTGGCTGCTGCGTTTCTTCGATCAGGTGCGGTTCTATCCGGTCACCGAAGCCGAACTGGACGTGCTGCGCGAGGACTTCCGCGAAGGCCGCGCGACGGTCCGCATCGAAGAGGAAATGTTCGACTTCGCGGCGCATCAGCGTTTTGTGGCCGAGCAGGCGGACAGCATTGCCGCGTTCCAAGCGCGCCAGAAGACGGCGTTCGACGCCGAGGTGGCGCTGTGGAAGAACGAGGATGTGGCCGCCGAGCCGCCCGCCGCGCAGCCCGAGGCCGAGACCGTGCTGCGCGAAGGCGAACGCCTGGTCAGCGCGGACATGTGCGGCAACATCTGGAAGATTCCGGTCCAGGTGGGGCAGAGCGTGTCGGCCGGCGACACGCTGGTGGTGGTCGAGGCCATGAAGATGGAACTGTCCGTCATCGCGCCGGCGTCGGGCACGGTGTCCGCCATCCGCTGCGTGCCCGGCAAGCCCGTCAACGCGGGCGACCCGCTCGTCGTGATCACCGAAGACGCCACGTGCGTCGTGACGGGATGATGCGGCTGGAAGCCGTCCAGGCCGGTCCGGCGATCCGGCAGGCGCCGGCGCTGGCCGGCTCGCTGGCCGAACAGGTCTACCAGCGCATCAAGGACGACCTGTTCGGCTTCCGGATGCTGCCCGGCGAACGCTTCACCGAGGCGGATCTGGTCGCGCGGCTGGGCGTGAGCCGCACTCCAGTGCGCTTGGGTCTGGCGCGGCTGGAGCGCGAAGGCTTCGTGCTGGCGCGGCCGCGCAGCGGCTGGCAGGTGCGGCCGTTCGATTTCGAACGCTTCGAGGCGCTGTACGACGTGCGCGTGGTGCTGGAACTGGCGGCGGTGGACAAACTGTGCGCGCGGCAGGACATGGATCGGGCCGGGATGCTGGGCGCGCTGACCGACGTGTGGCTGGTGCCGCCTGCGCAGCGCATCCTGGACGGCCGGCTGGTGGGGCAGCTGGACGAGGCGTTTCATTGCGCGCTGGTCGCCGCGGCCGGCAACCCCGAGATGGCGCAGATCCACCGCGACGTCACGGAAAAGATCCGCATCGTGCGGCGGCTGGATTTCACGAAGGACTTCCGCGTGGACGCCACCTATGACGAACACGCGGCCATCCTGCGTGCGGTGCTGGCGCGCCGCACCGACGAGGCCGCGCGCCTGTTGCGATCCCATATCGACATGAGCAAGGCCGAGGTGCGCAAGATCACGCTGCATATGCTGCACGAGGCGCGCGCCAGCGCCGGTTGAAAGGTCGACTCCTGTCTTCAGCCCTGAAGCTGCCGATAGACTTCCTGCGACACGCGTTGCAACTCATCGCGGCTGACGGCGCCGGACAGCGCGTAGCCGAATTCGCCTTCGACCCAATAGAACACGCGGACGGGCCCAGCCTGCGTGAACTGGAAGGCAGTCTGTCCGCCTGCCGCTTCCCGCGTGACGTACAACGTCAGGCGCTGGCCGTCCGCCGCGCCGTACATGAACTGTGCGACGGGTCCCGCGCCGCCGGGCAGGAGGCGTCCGCCGATCAATTCGTAACCCGTTTTCGACAGCGACGGCGCGCGCATCGGCGCGCCCATGCGTTTGGTCAGCCAGGTCACCAGCGCCTTTTCGTTGTCGCCACTGACTTCAACAGGCCGGCCCATGTCGGGCGCAAACACGGCGTGGGCGATGGCGGCGCGCTGGGCGTAGCCGCCCGCCGCGCGT
>DMTA01000346.1 GCA_003454835.1 Achromobacter sp.
GCCCGGCTCGGCCGCGCTGGCGGTTGGCCCCTACACGCGTGCCGTGTCGGGCATGCTGGCCGCCATGTTCAAGGGCCGGCGCAACAGCGCGGTGTCGTTTGGCTATCTGACGCGCAACATGGCGATGGCGCTGACGCCGCTGGTGGTCACCGTGCTGATGCTGGCGGTGGTGCATCACGCGCTGACCAAGCCCGTCGTGGAGTATGAGATTCCCGCCGAATTGCAGTTGGGCTCGGGCGGCTTCGATTCCGGCTCCGGGTTGAGCGAACCGCCCACGGATGGCTTGGCCGAGCCCCCGTCCAATGACCTGCCCGAACCGCCGACCAATGAACTTGCCGAACCGCCGGGGAGCGCGCCCGCCGCGTCGGGCTTGAGCGAACCACCGGGTACGCCTGCTGCCCAGCCGGCCGCAGGGGCCGCCGCGCCTGCGCAGCAGGCCGCATCCGACACAGCCGACGCTCGCAAACCCGCGCCAACAGGATTCTGGATATTCGCAGGCGTGTGCGCGGTGATGCTGGCGGTCTTCTATGCCGCGCTGACGTGGGCGCGGCTGGAAATCTTCAAGATGCTGATGGCGTCGTTCTTCCCGCTGGCGGTAATGATCGCGGCCGTGCTGGGCTCGATCGGCTTCGGCCTGGCCACGCCCAGCGAGGCCGCCGCCATGGGCGCAATGGGTGGGGCGTTGCTGGCGCTGGCGTATCGCAGGCTGAATCTGCCGGTGCTGCGCGAAGCGGTATTCCTGACGGCCAAGACCACCGCCATGGTGTGTTGGCTATTCGTGGGGTCATCGATCTTCTCGGCGGCGTTCGCGCTGCTGGGCGGCCAGCGCATCATCGAGGAATGGGTGCTGTCGCTGGGTCTCACGCCGATTCAATTTTTGCTGCTGGCGCAGATCATCATCTTCCTGCTCGGCTGGCCGCTGGAATGGACCGAGATCATCGTGATCTTCATGCCGATTTTCGTGCCGCTGCTCAATTCGTTCGGCATCGATCCGCTGTTCTTCGGGCTCTTGGTGGCGCTGAACCTGCAGACCGCGTTCCTGTCGCCGCCGGTTGCGATGTCGGCCTTCTACCTGAAGGGCGTATCGCCGCCACACGTGACGCTGAATCAGATCTTCCTGGGCATGATGCCGTTCATGGGCATCCAGGTGGTCGCGATCTTCCTGCTGTACATGTTCCCGGGGATCGGCATGTGGCTGCCGACGGTGCTGTACCGGTAAGGCGCGAAGGTTGTCTGATGCCCATGATGAGATGCCGTTGCACATTGACGGCATCTCACCGGGGTGTCAGACACCGTTGCTAAGATAGACGACGGCCGCAACGAGCCAGGACACCGCCAGCGCCACATAAGCCAGCAGCAGGATCTGCGTAACGGACGCCGGCCAGTGCTTGCCCAAGCCGGCGCTTTTGCCCAGCGCGCCCAGCAGGTAGCCGCCGTTCGCGCCCGGCAAGGGCAGCAGGTTCAGCGCTGCCGTAGTGGCGGCGGTCAGGCCCAGCAACGTGGGAAATGGCAGACTTTGCGCGGCGGCATCCACGCGCGCCAGCAGCGCCTGCGCCGTGTGCAGCGGCGATAGCGCGCCGCTGACGATTTTCGCAAATCCATCCGTCAGCGCCTGGACGCCCGCAGTGCCGCCGAGCAGCGCGCACGCCAGCGCGATCAGCGCGAGGCAGCCGGAAGCGCCGATGAACAGTTGCGCCCAGAGCGGCTGCGCTTCCAGGTGTTGCGGGTCAATGTCCGCGTCATCCACCGGCATCGTGGCGCCCGCCGTCTGGAAGCGGACTGCGCCGCCGACAGGCAGCAGCCGAACACTGACCTTGCCCAGCCGCAACAGGCGCGGCCCCAATCCGAACGACAGTTCATCCAGCGCCACGCCAAACGCGCGTCCCGCGAAGGCCATCACCGCCACATGCACCAGGGCGCAAAGGGCAACGGCCAGCAACAGGCCGATTGCCCCTGCCGCCACCGTCATTCGCTTTCCGCCTTCGACAACGACACTTGCCCGAACGTCATCCACACATGCGCCGTCTCAGACGCCTGCGCGCGATACGAGCCGGAGGCTTCACCCAGCCGCATGGCGACGGCGGTGAACTCCCAGGCCTGGGCGTCGTTGCAATCGACCTTGCGTTCGGTGTAAGCAGGCAGTCCGTGCGCACGCCCGAAGGCCAACGCCAGTTGCGCGTGCTCGGCCAGCTCGGCGGGCACGGACGGATGGTCCCAGCCCCACAGGAAACTGCCGTCTTCGCTGTTGGACGTGCCGATGATCTGCACCGGCGCGGTGGCGACGATGCCGCCCGGAAGCTGGAACACGATCAGGCCGCTATCCATGTCCACCGACCATTGCTCGGCGTCGTCCAAGTGCCAGGTCGCGCAATGCGCCGTGGTGGCGGCCTGCATGCCTTCCATGCTTTGGGCGATGAAGTTCTGGACGTCGAAAGGCTTGGTGGTGTCGGACATGCGGGTCTACCGTGAAAAATAAAAGGGGTCAGAATGATAGGCCAGATTTTGCGTCTGGACGAACAAGGATGTAAACGTCGGTCTCGCGCTCGTAGTGGTGTTCTCGCCCGGCGAAGGCAAAACCTAACTTTTTTACGACGCGCACGGACGCGTCGTTGCCCGGCCAGATCACTGCGGCAAGTTCCTGCACCCCGAGCGTCCGCCATGCGTAACTGCAAACCTGCGCGCCGGCCTGAGTCGCGATGCCTTGTCCCCAAGCGGATCGACACAGGCGGTATGCAAGCTGAATCCGACCCGTCGATCCAAGGGGCGTCAGGCTGACCCAGCCGACGGCCGCACCATTCACGTCGATCACCCAATGACCGATGTCGGTCTCGGGTTCGTCAAGCCAAGCAAGCAATTCGTGGCGCCTCGAATCGTCGGCAACTTTCACGCCGGTGCTATACCGCATCACTTCCGGATCGGACTCCATGGACAGCAGCATCGGCACGTCGGCGACGTCGAAGCGGCGCAGTGTCACGGTTGGGCAGTTGGACGGCATGCGGGGTGTAGATGAGCGAAGCGGGTAGCAACGGGTCGCGCCAGATGGGATGCAACCGATTGATGAGAATGGGTGGTCAGACGCTCAATACGTCAGCGGCGCACCCGTGACGACCTCGTACAAAAACCGATCCAGCGTCTCGGTCTGGCCGTCGGGCCGGTCGAAGTAGGGCGCCTTTTCCAGTTCAGCCAGCGTCGACTCCAGATACGCGTGGATCAGCGGGAAGCGCGGGCCGTGCTCGGCTTCGCCCGCCGCCATCTTGATGGCCAACAGTTCGTTGATCTCGTCGCGCAGCGCCGCGTCCGTAATGATGACGTCGGCCAGATCGGCGAAGCGCATCGGCGGAACGCCTCGGCCGCTGTCGATCCATTGCGCGGCAAGCACGGGGCGCAGGACGTACAGGTATTTCTTCAGGCGAACCGTGTCGCCCTGCAGCGATTCGCGGAAGTTGCGGCCGGCCATCGACACGTAATGCCAGCGACCCTTGGTGCTGGAAAAGTACGCGCTGCGGAAATGACGCAGCCACGCGCTGACGGCGTCGTCCTGGCAATAGATGATGGGCGAATCCAGCCACTCGAAAAGCGTGGGGTTCGAGCCGCGCAAGAGTTGCAGGGACTTGCGCAGCTCCCAGCCCGAGACATCCAGTTCGTCGTCGATGGGCAGCTCGATCACGTCGCGTTGCGGCGCCACGCGCAGATACCAGTCCAGCTTGTGCACGTACAGAAATCGCACGTCGTAGTCGCTGTCGGGCGAGGCAAAGCCCCAGCCGCGGCTGCCGGATTCGCAGGCGAGCAGCACGCGGACGTCGTGGCGCTGCTCGATGTCTTGCAGGGTCGCCATCACGCGTTCGCGGACGGCGGGATCGATGGGGTGGGCATGCAGGATCGAAGTCATGCCCCGCATCCTAGCACTGCCCGGGAACCGCCCCGCAGCGCTTCAGAGCTGGCTCATGCCACCGTCCGCAATGATCTCCGTGCCCACGATGAAGGCCGATTCGCGCGCGGCCAGGTGCAGCACGGTCGCCGCGATCTCCTGCGGCGTGCCGAAGCGGCCCAGCGGAATCTGCGCCTGGATGCTGGCGGCGGTCTTCTCCAGCGTGTCGGCGTCCAGGCCCAGCTTGCCGTAGATCGGCGTGGAGACCGGCCCGGGGCTGACGACGTTGACCCGGATGCCGCGCGGCAGCCATTCCGCCGACAGCGTCTTCGCAAGCGAGATCAGCGCGGCTTTGCTGGCCGCGTAGATCGACGAGGCCGGCATGCCGATATGGGCATTGATGGACCCGTTGAGCACAATGGACGCACCCGTGTTGAGCAAGGGGTCCAGTGCCTGAAGCTGGAAGAACACGCCTTTGACGTTGGTGTCGAACGTCTGGTCCCACAGGTCTTCAGTGGCGTCGGCCAGCGTGGCGAACTTGGCGATCCCCGCGTTCACGAAGACGGCACCCGGGCGCCCCCCCGCCGATGCCAGGGCGTCGGCCAGGGCGGCGGCCGCACCGGGCGCGCCGGCGGTGTTCTGAATGGCCAGGGCGTTGCCGCCCAGCGTGGCGCGGGTCTTTTCCAGCGCCGCGTTGTCGCGGCCGGTGACGATGACGCGGGCGCCTTCGGCGGCAAAGGCTTGAGCGGCGGCCAAGCCGATGCCGCTGGTGCCACCGGTGACCAGGACGGTCTTTTGTTCAAAACGGTTCATGACGGGTTCCTTTGGTGTGGAGGTGAGGTGTAGCCATCTTGCGCTTTGCCCGGTGGTTTGTCGTACGATCTGGCGCATCAACACGTTCGACGGAATCGAATATGTTTGGTCCGGAATGGTTAACCCTGCAGGTTGAACCCGATGTTGAGCCCGATACGGTGAGCCTCCCATGCTGACCCCCAACGAACTTTCGCTGCTGGAAGCCATCCGCGACAGCGGCAGCCTGTCCCGGGCTGCCGCCCGGCTGGGCAAGGCCCCGTCCTCCGTGTCGCATGCCGCGCGGCAATTGGAGGAACGCTTCGACGCCTTGTTGTTCGACCGCCGCGGCTATCGGTTGCAGCTGACGCCCGCTGGTCAATTGCTGGCGGACGAAGCCGCGCGGCTGGCGCAGGATGTCAGCCGGCTCACACAGCGCGTGCGGCAGGTGGCCAGCGGCTGGGAAGACCGGCTGCACATCGTCAGCGACGAGATCCTGGAATTCGAACTGATGGCGCCCCTGATCCAGGCCTTCGACAAGCTGGATTCGGGCGTCAGGCTGCGCTTCACGCACGAGGTACTGGGCGGCACATGGGAAGCGCTGCGCGAGGGGCGGGCAGACCTGATCGTGGGCGCGACCAATGAACCGCAGGCCATGCCAAACCTGCAATGGGCGGCGCTGGGCGAGATGGAATGGCTGTTTGCCGTATCGCCGCGCCATCCGCTGGCCAAGGCAAAGGGGCCGCTGCGCCAGGACCAGATCCAGCAGCATCGCGCCGTCGTCGTTGCCGACACGGCG
>DMTA01000347.1 GCA_003454835.1 Achromobacter sp.
CTGGCGCGGTGCGCCTGCAGCGTGGTGCGATCGGACTGGCGTAGCGCCTGCGGCACGCGGGGCTCGTCCACAAAGACGTCCAGTCCCGCGCCCGCGATGCGGCCGGCCACCAGGGCCTCGGTCAGATCAGCCTCGTTGACCAACCGGCCGCGCGCGACGTTGACCACGAAGCCCTGCGGACCCAGCGCGTCCAGCACGGCGGCATTGACGATGCCCTCGGCCTTGTCGGCGGCGGCGCACAGCACCAACGCGTCGGACGCTCGAGCCAGCGCGATCAGCTCCGGCACGAATTCATGCGGCACGTCGTCCATGGCGCGCAGGTCGGTGTAGCGGATCTGGCAGCCGAAGGCCGCCACTCGCGTGGCGACGGCGCGGCCTACGCGGCCCATGCCCACGATGCCGACGCTCATGCCGCTGAAGCGGCGCGCCAGCGGAATGGCGCTGGGCGACGGAAACTGCTCCCACAGGCCTTCCCGCACGAAGCGATCGCCCGCGCAGAGGTTGCGGCAGGCGGCGATCAACAGGCCGATCGCCAGGTCGGCGACGTCCTCGGTCAACGCGCCCAGCGTCGCGGTGACCGGCAGCCCCCGGCCACGGCAATAGGCCAGATCCACCGCGTCGGTGCCCACGCCATTGACCGCCACCACCTTCACGCCGGGAAGCTGTTCCAGCATGTCGCGCGAGATGCCGGTGTGGCCGCCGGTAATGACGGCTTCGATGTGCGCGCCGTGCTCGCGCAGCCAGGCGGCCTGATCGGAGATTTCGAAGAACTTGTGCACCTGGTACAGCGAGGCAAGCTCGTCATTGACCGCGGGGATCAGGATGGGATTGAGTTGCAGGACCTGAGGCTTCATATCGGTTCGGCTCTGATGGGGGGACCGGCTGCGGGTCCGCGTTGAACATTGAGTCCATGGTATTTAATGATTGATTTGTAAAGCAATATTGATCTATAAAATCAACATATAAACTTTGCTACAGAAGATCATGGGCACCTGGATTTCAATGGCCGAAGCGTGCAATCAGCTGGGCGTGCGGCCGCAGACCATTTACGCCTACGTCAGCCGCGGCAAGCTGGAGGTCATGCCCGATCCGGCCGATACGCGCCGCAGCCTTTACCGGGCCGAAGACGTTGCTGGACTGGCCAAGCGCAAGCAGGCCGGCCGCAAACACGAAACCCTGGCCACAAACACGCTTTTTGGCGCCGAGCCCAGCATTCCCACCGCAATCTCCACCTTTCATCGTCAACGCCTGTACTACCGCGGCCATGACGCGGTCACGCTGGCAGGTTCGGCCAGCCTGGAAGAGGCTGCGCAATTGCTGTGGAACTCGGACCAGCAGGCGGACTTCTCTTGCACGGCGCGCGTGGCATCGCCGGGCCGCGTTGCGGCGTTCACTTCACTGGCCGCGCTGGCCGCCACCGGCCACTCCACGCACGGCCGCATGACACGCGTCCTGCACACCGAATGCCAGAGTCTGGTCGGACAGCTGGCCAACGCCTTTGGCGCGCAGCCCGGCAAGCGGCCGCTGCATCTGCGGTTTGCGCAAGCCTGGAAACTGTCTCCGCAGGCCGCCGAACTGCTGCGCACTGCCATGGTCCTTTTGGTGGACCACGAATTGACCAGCTCGGCGTTTGCCGCGCGCATTGCGGCCTCTACCGGCGCGTCGCTGCCGGCGTGCCTGCTGTCGGGGCTGACCACCTTGTCCGGCCCTTTGCACGGCGACGCCTCCGGCCGCGTCAAGGCGCTGTTCGACGACGTGGCGCGCCAGGGCGAGGATCAGGTGATCGCGCACTACCTGTCCACGGGACTGCCGCTGGCGGGCTTTGGCCATCATCTGTATCCGGATGGCGATCCGCGCGCGGCGGCGTTGCTGGCGTTGTTCGAGCCGGCCGAGGTCATCACGCGCTTCATCGACCAGGCCACGCAACTGACCGGCCTGCATCCCAACATCGACGTGGCGCTGGCCGCGCTGGCGGCGCACTGCGGACTGCCGGATGACGCGGCTTTCGGGCTGTTTGCCACGGCGCGCAGCATCGGCCTGCTGGCGCATTGCCTCGAGCAGCTCAGCGTGGCGCAAGTCATCCGGCCGCGTGGGCGTTATGTGGGTGTCGTGCCGCAGGCGGCCTAGGCCGGCAATCTTCGGTATGCTGGCTGATCCGGACAGGAGATCAGCCATGACACGTACGCAGAAGCAGAGGATGCTGGCAGGAGACCTCTACACGGCCGCCGACGACGAGATCCAGGCGGACCAGCTTGCCGCCAGCGTCTGGATGAAGCGGTATAACGCCATGCTGGGCGAACCGCCCGAGCAATGGCACGCGCTTCTGCGCGAACGCCTTGCCAGCGTGGGCGAGGGCGCGTTGATCCGCCCGCCGTTTCATTGCGATTACGGCTACAACATCGCGCTGGGCGCGAACGTCTTCATGAATTTCAACTGCGTGATCCTCGATGTCGTGCAAGTCACGATCGGCGATGGCACGCAGATCGGCCCGGCCGTGCAGATCTACACGGCAGACCATCCGCACGACGCCGAGCAGCGCCGCGCGATGCTGGAGTTCGGGCGTCCTGTGCACATCGGCAAACAGGTGTGGATTGGCGGCGGCGCGATCATCCTGCCGGGGGTCACGGTGGGAGATGACGCCATCATCGGCGCGGGCAGCGTGGTCACGCGAGACGTGCCGGCGGGGGCGAAAGTGGTGGGAAATCCGGCGCGGGTGAGGGGGTAGCAGGTCGCGCCGCTCAGCGCTCGCCAATCTGCTTGAACACCGCGGCCACGATGGCTTCAGGCCGGTCTTCCTGCACAAGATGACCGGCATTCGGCACGGATGCCAAGGGCCGGTCTGAAATCAATGCCGCCAGGGTCTCGCCGCGCTCGTGCGGGATCCACGCGTCCTCTTCGCCCCACAGCACCTGCACCGGGCAATCCATGCGACCGTACAGGCCCTGCACTTCGTCGGTGTACTTCTGATCCATCTGCGCGATCTGCCGGTAGAACGCCGGCTGGCCGACGGGTCCCAGCCACGGATGGCTGTACACATCCAGCGCCTCATCCGATAACGGATTGTGCGCGGCCGTCTGCAGGTAGGCTTTCAACAGCGCCCGGTGCATGTAATCCGGCATGCCGGAAAACGCGGCCTCGTGCTGGCGGACATGCTGCACGAAGGGCGAACCCCACGGCGCCAGCGCCACCGCATCGAAGATCGTCAGCGATGCGTAGCGCAGCCCGTTCAGGTAATACGCGCGCAGCGCCGTCGCACCGCCGAAGTCGTGGGCCAGGACATCGGGGCGGTCCAGTTGCCATTCGTTGAACAGCGCCGCCAGTATCCGGTTCTGCACACCCAGCGACACGTCCTGGCCGTCCCGCATCTCGGAGGCGCCGTAGCCCGCCAAATCAAAGTAATAGACAGTTCTGCGGTCGGCGAGCAGCGGGATGATCCTGCGCCACACCTGCGATGAAAACGGCGTGCCGTGGACGGCGACCAGCGCGGGACCGTTGCCGATCTTGCCCCAGCGGATGGCGTTGCCTTCGATAAGGGAGGTGTGGGCGAGTTCGAGCATAAAGGCTATTGGGACAGGTCTTCAGGGATGGGCTTGCGCGGCCTGCGGGGCGCGAGCACGGCAGGGATCCCGGCGGCATTCCGATACGACTGGAGCAGCAGCAACGCGTCGATCGTGCCCAGATCGTGCTCCGCCTCGGCACGCGCTTCAAGGCGGGTCTGTTCGTCTTTCACGGCTTGATTCGCCGCTGCCGTCAGTGCGTCCAGCCTTGCCAGCTGCGCATGAAACGCCTGGACGGCAAGCTTCAGGCAGTGCGCCGTGTAGTCGTCGTGCAGCAGTTCCGCGGGCGGCGCCACGTTGTGATCTGCGGGAACCCGGGGGCGTTGCGCGGCACGGACCAATCTATTGGTTGGTCGGTAACGTGTCAAGGCTGAATCAGCCCGGATGACGGGTAATGCCGAAAGGGTCGCGCAGCGCTTGCGACCGCGCGGCGGCCGGACATGCATGTATTGGCGCAGTGTTAAAACCTTCGGGACGGGCGCAGCGCGCCCGCCACGTTGNNCCGCCCCCCCGCCACGTCACGGGAGAAGACCATGCCAATGTTCATCACGATCGGTTATGGCGATCAGCAGGGCTATGACCGCACGGACAAAGCCATTCGCGATGCTGCCCACGCGCACGATGCCGCCCTGCAGGACGCGGGCGTGCTGATGGGCGTTGCTGGGACGCCGGTGCAGGTGCGCAATCCGGACGCGGCGGGCGTCGAAACGGCGCAGGGACCGTACCTGAACGCGCCGCTGCCGCTCGCAGGCTTTGCCGTCATCGAAGCGGCCGATCTGGCCGAGGCCATCGAGAAGGTGTCCCGCACGCCGTGTGCGGTGGCGCACGGCGTCGTGGAAGTGTGGCCGCTGGAACGGCGGTAGCGTCCGTTACTGATCGACCGACCGCATGTCGCAGGTCGTCTCGGACGACGCGCACACGCCGCGAAACCATGCGCGTCCGCGCGTGCGGTCTTTTTCGGCCAGGCGTTCCCACGTGGCGCTGTTGCGCATCTCGTAATCGAGCAGCAGCCATTCGCCGTCGCAGGCCACGATGCCGCGCAAGGTGGCGCGTTCGGTCAACCAGTCGTGGCCCAGGTCCAGCAGCCGTTCGCTGCCGGCGTCCGGGCGGGCATAACCCCGCGCCGATTGGATGCCGACCTGCGCGTCTCCAGCGGCGATCCAGCCTTCGCCCTGATAGACGGGCCGTGGCGGGCTGCGGTCGCTGCCGCTCATGGCGTCGCTGGCGTTCTTGATCTTCAGCCAGCCATCGCGCGCCTCGGTTACGTCGAAGATGACGCTGTACAGGTCAACCTCGGGATCCGGACTGTCGCCACGCGTGGTGGGCAGCGCGCCGACCTGCTTGCCGCTGGCGGACGCCGACGCGCGGACCGGGATGGCCGGCTTGTCATTGGTCGTCCAGCCCGAAAAACGGCATGCCGTGGGGCCAGGGGGCGTCCAGGCGGCGCCTTTTCCCGCGGGTTGGGCATGGACGGCGGGGGATAACGCCAGCGCGGCAAGCAGCAGGTGGAACGGTCGCAGCATCATGAGGATCGCTTGTCGGAGGAGGCCGGCCAGGCTGTGTGGACGGCGAGGCCTGGCTGCCAGAGTCTGGCAGGCCAAGAGCCTATCATGGCGACGGCCGGGTTCATCGCTGCGCAAGCCGCACGGTTGCGCAGGACGCGGCATGCGGATAGATTGCGCGCGGCTACTGCGCCGCCCCGGTCGCGCCCGATACATACTGCGCCAGCGCCTGCACCTCCGCGTCACTCAACGCCTCGAAAGCCGGCATGACGCCGATCCCGTTGCGCACGGCCTGGGTGACGCGGTTGGCGTCGGGTTTCAGTTCATCGAGGTTGGGCCCGATGGTGCCGGCCGCGCCGGCGTCGGCCAGCGTGTGACAGACGGCACAGGCCGGGGTTGTCGACTTCAGGAACAGGGCGCGGCCCGCCTCGGCATTGGGCGGTTCGGCCGCCCACGCCGTGGCGCCCGCAAAGAGGCATGCTCCTGCGGCAAACGCGGTGCGGACCCGCCACCCGATGGGGCGGCGGGATGCGACATGCGGCATCACTTCACGGTTGTGCATCGATTCCGCCATCCTCAAGACGCGTTGATCGCCAGACCGTGGTCGCGCCAACTGCTGTTGATGTAGCCCGGCGCGTTCTCGAACCGGTTCTCCATCTGCACGTTGCCCTGCGTGTCTTCGACGCGGCTGACCAGCATGTGCTGGCCCGCGGTCAGCTCCACCGGCAGCGCGAACTGGCGCCATGCATATTTGCCAAGATCCGGTCCGATCAGCGCGGCCTGCTTCCAGGTCTTGCCGCCATCGATGGACACATCCACGCGCTTGACTGCGTGCATGCCCCCAAACGCCACACCGCGCACCACCACGCGTCCGGCCTTCACGGACTGGCTGCTTGCGCCCGGCGCGTTGATCCACGACTTGGGTTCCATCGCCCAGACCGAGGGTTGGTCGGGGCTGGGCTTGGCGTCCATCGGCGTCAGGCGATAGCCGGTCTGCTGGATCTTTGCGGGGCTTTGCTCGGCGGTGAACGCCAGCCGCTTGATGTACTTGACGTTGTTCACGCCGGTGTAGCCCGGCACGATCAGGCGCAACGGGCCGCCATGTGCGAGCGACAGTGGCTCGCCATTCATTTCCCAGGCCAGCATGGCGTCCTGCATGGCGTCGCGCGGCACCGAGCGTTCCACCAGCAGCGATTTCGGATCCAGACCTTCGGGCAGCACTTCGCCGCCGGTGCCGGTCATGAAGGCGGGCGTGCCATCCAGGCCGCCCAGGTATTCCACGAGCGTGCGCACCGGCACTCCCGTCCACATCACGCAGCCTGCCGCGCCCACTTCCCACGGCGTGCCGCTGGGCTTGTGAGGAAAGAAGCCCCGGCCGTTGCCCGAACACTGCAGCACCGTGGCGATCGATTCCACGCCCAGCGTCTTCAAGTCGCCCACGGTCAGCGTGCGCGGCTGCTTGACGCCCTGGATCTCGACCGTCCAGCCGTCACGGTCGTTCAGGATGGCCGCGTCTGGCGGCGGCAGGTTGTTGCGCACGTAAAGCTGGCGCGATGGGGTGATGATGCCGTCGCCAAAAGCGCTGCGGCGCGTCTCGATGGTGTTGGCGCTGTGCACGATGACGCTGTCGGCGTCCTTCCACGCCGCGTAAGGCGGCAGCGGCTTGGCCGTGGATGCGGCGGAGGGTTTGGCTGCGGGTGCAGCTGCGGGCGCAGCGGCTGGTTTGGCGGGCGCA
>DMTA01000492.1 GCA_003454835.1 Achromobacter sp.
GCGTCCGGCCACGCGTCGGCCGACCATGCCTCAGCCGGCCGCGCCTCCTTCAGCGCCCGCGCGATGCCCTGATTGCCCGCGCCGATGTTGTAGATCGCGTGCGGCGGGTCTGTGCGCAGCAGATCCTGCGTGACGGCAAAGGCGCGGTCGCGGTCGTCGCCGATCTCGAGCGTGTGGGCGATGCGCAGGTGCGGAAACTCTTCGCTCAGCAGCGAGCGAAAGCCCATCTCGCGCTCTTCGTGGCCGCGATAGGCCAATGACCCCACGAACACCGCGACCTTGCGTTCGGTGTGCTGCGGCAGAAATCGGCCCAGCAACAGCGCGGCCAGGCGGCCTGCGGCGCGGTTGTCGATGCCCACGTACCCCAGGCGCGCCGAGATCGGAATGTCCGACACCAGGGTGCTCACGTGCACGCCGCTGTCGCGCAGCGCCATGATGGCGTCGCGCACCTGAGGATGGTCCAGCCCGACCAGGCCAACGGCCTGCGTCTGCTCGCGCAGCTCGTAGAGTTTTTTCGCGAGCTTGTTGGCGTCGAATCCCTCGATCAGATGCAGGCGGGCCTGTACGTCGGGGCGGGCGGCGGCTTCTTCGAGCAAGTGCCGGCCCAGCGCGGTCATGAAGCTGTTGGTGCCCGCGGGTAGAACGAAATCGACCCGCACGTCCTGACTGGCGGCCTCGGCGCCCGGAACGAAGTAGCCCAGGCGATTGGCAATTGCCAGCACGCGGTCGCGTGTCTTGCCGCGCACGCCGTCGCGGTCGTTCAGAACCCGGTCCACGGTAGCGGTGGACATGCCGGCTTCACGGGCAATGAGGGAAATGGTGGGGCGCATGCGGGATCTGGCTCTCGATACACCATCAGGACGATGGCAGCGCGGCCATCATAAGCCATCATTTGCAATCATTCGAGATCAAAAAGGTAACTCGACGGCCCTATGAGCGGCAGCCTTCTTTACCCCTGATTGTTTTGATGTGATTATCGCGGCTCAATACATCAAACACAGCACGGCAGGATGCCTGGCAGTCGACAGTGCATACCAGGCCGGCAGGAGGAGCACATGTCGAACCCTACCCTGGTGCCCGACCCGCCCATTCGGGAACGGCGCTTTCGCATCGGCTGCATCGGCGCCGGCATGATCATGGCCGAGTGCCACCTGGCGGCCTACCAGCAGGCCGGCTTCACGGTGGCGGCGATTGCGTCGCGTACCCTCAGCAAAGCGGCCGCGGTCGCCGAACGCTACGGCATACCGCGGGTGCATGACGATCCCCTGGCCCTGATCGCCGATCCTCAGATCGAGATCGTGGACATCGCGTATCCGCCCGACCAGCAGCCCGCGCTGATCCGCGCCGCATTGCGCGCCCCGCACGTGCGCGGCGTGCTGGCGCAGAAGCCTCTTGCTCTGTCGCTGGACGAAGCCCGTGCCCTGCGCGACGAGGCGCGGGCCGCCGGCAAGATCCTGTCGGTGAACCAGAACATGCGCTACGACCAATCAATGCGCACGCTCAAGCAGCTGCTCGACCAGGGCGTGCTGGGCACGCCGGTGTTCGCGCAGATCGACATGCACGCGATCCCGCATTGGCAGGATTTCCTGCGCGGCTACGACCGCCTGACGCTCTCGAACATGAGCGTGCATCACCTCGATGCCCTGCGCTATCTGTTTGGCGAGCCCACCGAGATCACCAGCATCACCCGTCCCGATCCGCGCACCGAGTTCGCGCATCAGGATGGGCTGGTGAGCACGACGCTGCGCTTTGGCAACGGCCTGCTTGCGCTGTCGCTCGAAGACGTGTGGTCGGGTCCGCGGGCCGAGGGATACCCCGACGACCAGCACATCCGCTGGCGCGTGGAAGGCACCGAGGGTGTTGCGCGCGGCACCATCGGCTGGCCCACCGGCGAGCCGTCGACCCTGAGCTACGCCTCGCGCGCGGCCGAGGGTCATACCGACGGGCGTTGGGTGACGCCCACGTGGGACACGATGTGGTTTCCGCATGCCTTCATCGGCGTGATGGAACAGTTGCAGTACGCGCTGGCCAGCGGCACCGAGCCTGCGTTGAGCGTGACCGACAACGTACGCACGATGGCGCTGGTCGAGGCCGCGTATACGTCCATCGCCGAAGGCCGCACAGTACGGCTGCCGGCTGTCGAATAACCAGACAGAAAAAACAGACGGAGACAACCATCATGATCCAGACCGGAATCTTCTCGGGCTACTTTCCCTATGAGCTGGAGCGCACCGCCAAGGTGATCCGCTCGCACGGCTTCAACACCGTGCAGCTGGACCTGCATTTCAAGGACATGGAGCTGGGCCCGGGGCAGCTGACCGCGCAGAAATGCACGCAGATCCGCGACACCTTCCGCCACTACAACCTGCCGGTGTCCTGCATCTCGGCCTATACCAATATCGTGCATCCCGATCCCGCCGAGCGCCAACGCCGCAACGGCTATCTCAAGGAGATCCTCACGCACGCGCGTCAGTTGGGCTCGCCTTACGTGATCTCGGAAACCGGCACGTTCGACACCGAAAGCGACTGGGTGCATCACCCCAAGAACAAGACCGAGGAAGGCTGGGACCAGTGCCGCGCGGTGATCGCCGAGCTGTCGCAACATGCCTACGATCATGGCGCGGTGTTCCTGCTGGAGACCTACGTGAACAACGTGGTGGGGTCGGTCGAGGAAACGCTGCGCATGTTCGCCGAAGTAGACCATCCGGGCCTGGGCCTCCTGATGGACCCGACGAACTTCTTCGAAGCGCACAACATCGACCACATGGACCGCACGCTCAACCAGGTGTTCGACGCGCTCTCCGACAAGATCTGCATCGCGCACGCCAAGGACGTGAAGCGTTCGGGCGATGACAAGTCGGAAAAGCACAGCGACATCGGTGACGAGGGAGCGGCTGAGAGCCATACCTTCCGTGGCGTGGGCGAGATCGAATTGCCCGCGCCGGGTCTGGGCGCGCTCAACTACGACCTGTACTTGCAGCGCCTGGCGAAGAAGCACCCCAACATTCCCATCATCATCGAACACCTGACCGAAGACGACGTGCCGCGCGCCAAGCAATTCCTCGACGAGCGGCTGCGCGCGAACGGTCTGTAGGCCAGCGCCGCAAGCAGTACCGGCGCGCCGCGAAGCCATCAACGAACAGCGTCCGCGGCGCGCCTCTTGAACACGATTCCGAACACCGACACCGGTGGACGCGCGCCCGCGCATCCGCCAGGGAGCACTCATGCCTGACATTTACGGGACCTGGATGACGCGCCGCGACGTAGAGGCGCGCACCGGACAGCTTGCGCAGTTTGCCGGCGTACGCCTGATGACGCTGGACGACGGGCTGGAGCGCGGCATCCGCATGCTGGAGTTCCGCAGCGGCACGGGCCTGCGTTTCACGGTGCTGGTGGATCGCGCGATGGACATCGCCGACTGCGAATACCGCGGCTTCGCCATGGGATGGCAATCGCCGTCGGGCTTTCGCCACCCTGGGCTGCATGACTACGAAGGCGAGGGCGGACTGGGCTGGATGCGCTCGTTCTCGGGCCTCATGATCACGTGCGGGCTGGATCACATCCTGTTCATGTACGACGCGCCCGCTGACAACTATGTGTACGGCCCGCGCAAGACGGCCAGGCAATCCATCCATGGCCGCGTCGGCACCATTCCCGCGCGGCTGACCGGTTATGGCGAACGCTGGGACGGCGATCGCTGCGTGCTGTGGGCCGAAGGCGTGGTGAGCCAGGGCACCGTGTTCGGCGAGCATCTTGAGCTGCACCGCCGCATCGAGATCGAGGTGGGCACCAACGACATCAAGCTTTCGGACCGTGTCGTGAACCGCGGCTTTTACCGCACGCCGCATATGCTCTGCTATCACATCAACCTGGGCTATCCGGTGCTGGACGCCGACTCGCGCTATCTGGCGCCGATCCGCGAGGTGGTGTGGGCCGCGCACGAACAGGACTACCGCAAGCAGGGCGTGGGCTATCGCCGCATGCCGGCGCCGCAGCTGGGCTTTCATGAGCAGGTGTGGCAGCACGAGATGGCGGCCGCGGCCGACGGCAGCGTGCCGGTCGCCCTGGTGAACGATGCGCTGGGCCTGGGCATGCAGGTCAGCACCTACAAGCACCAATTCCCCTGCCAGTACCAATGGCAGAACCTGCAATCCGGCCAGTATGCGATGGGCATCGAGCCGTCCACCAACCATGTGCTGGGCCAGGGCGCGGCGCGCGAGCGCAACGAGCTCATCTGGTTGGAGCACGGCGAGGAGCGCTGCTACGACACCACGTTCAGCGTGCTGGGCTCGGCCGCCGACATCGCGGCCTGCGAAGCCCGCATCCGCGCGATCGCGGTGCAGCCCGAGACCGACTATCCGCCGTTGTCGGGGCGCTTTGCGCCCATCGCGGGGCGCTCATGAGCGCGCGCTTCTCCTTGCAGGGCCGCCGCATTCTGTACACGGGCGCGGCGGGCGGCTTCGGCGTGGAAACCACGATTGCACTGCTGGAAGCGGGCGCCCGCGTGATCGCGCTCGATAACCACCCCGGGCATATCGATCGCCTGCGCAGCACGGTGCCGGCGCAGTTGGCCGGCCAGCTTGAGATCCTGCAGGCCGACCTTGCCGACGCCAGCGCGCTGCAAGCGCACCTTGAGCGGCTGACCGCGGAGGGCACGATCGATGTGGTGATCAACAACGCGGCAATCTATCCCTCGCGCCCATTCGAGGAGTACAGCGATGCCGAGCTGGCGCGCGTGCACCGCGTCAACGTGGAGGCCGCCGTGCAGATTGTGCGCGCGGCGCTGCCGGGCATGCGCGAACAGCAGTGGGGCCGCGTGATCAACATCTCGTCGATCACCCTGTCGGGCGGTTGGGAAAACCTGCTGCCCTACGTGCAGTCCAAAGGCGCGATGGTGGGCGCCACGCGCGCGTTCGCCCGCGAGTTCGGCAAGTGGGGCATCACGGTCAACGCCATTTCGCCGGGCGCATTTCCGACCGATGCCGAGAAGATCCATCCCGATCCCGAGGGCTACAACCGCATGGTGCTGGAACGCCAGTCGGTCAAGCGTCGCGGGCACGCCGGCGACATCGCCGCGGCCATCTTGTTCCTTGCCTCGGACGAGGCGGGTTTCATTTCCGGACAGACGCTGGCGGTGGACGGCGGCTGGGTCATGCACTGAGGCGCATTGGCGCCACGCAAAGGGTAGAAGCAATGAGCATTCTTTCTGGCTACAAGGTTCTGGACTGCTCCATCGCCATGGCGGGGCCGTTCGCGGCGCAGCGCCTGGGCGACCTGGGCGCCGACGTGATCAAGATCGAGCCGCCCACCGGCGAATGGCAGCGGCATGCGCCTGCCGGCGGCATCACGGGCAACAAGATCAACGTGTCGTTCCTTTCGCTGAACCGCAACAAGCGCTCGCTGGCGATTGATCTGAAGAGCGCCGGCGGCAAGGAGATCATCCAGAAGCTCGCGGCGCAGGCCGATGTGTTCATCCAGAACTACCGGCCGGGTGTCGCCGGCCGTCTGGGCGTGGACTACGAGACCCTGTCGGCCCTGAACCCGCGCCTGATCTATGTATCGATGTCGGGCTTCGGCGAAGACGGCCCCTATGCCACGCGCCCCGGGCAGGATCTGCTGTTGCAGGCGATGTCGGGCGCGATGCTGTCGTCGGGCCGGGCCGGCGAAGCGCCCCGCGCGGCGGGCCAGTATGTCGTCGATGCCGTCACCGCGTATTGCGCCTTCGAAGGCGTGCTGGCTGCGCTGCTGCACCGCGAGCGCACCGGCGAAGGCCAGAAGGTCGAGGTCAACATGCTGGATGCGATCACCACGATCCAGATGCAGGAGCTCTCGGTGTACACCGTGGGGCACAAGCCGCAGGTGCGCAGCGCCGAGCCGCATGCGCACGTATACATCCGCGCGCCCTATGGCACCTTCGCGACGACCGACGGCTATCTGGCGTTGGCCATGCCCGACATGAAAGTACTGGCTCGCGTGACCGAAGAGCCGCGCCTGGCGGCGTACACCGAACGCGACGGGTGGGAAAAGCGCGACGAGATCTACGCGCTGGTGCGCGACACGCTGGCAAAGGCCTCGACAGCCGACTGGTTCGCCAAACTGGATGCCGCCGGCATCTGGTGCAGCCCCGTGTATGGCTATGCCGATCTGGTCGATGATCCGCAGATCGCGCACAACGGCACGTTCGTCGAATACGAGCATCCGACCGAAGGCCGGATCAAGACGCCGGGCTTTCCGATCCGCTTTTCCAAGACCCCGAGCCAGGTGGTGCGCGGTGCGCCGCTCACCGGCCAGCATACCGACGAAGTGCTGCGTGATTTTGGCTTCAGCGACAACGAGATCGCCGCACATGCGGCCTCGGGCGCGGTGCTGCGCGGGGCCTCGGAATGAGCGAGCGCGCGCTGCCGTATCGCGGCCTGACCTGGGATCACCCGCGCGGCTTCAATGCGCTGCACGCGGCGACCGCCCACACGCCGCTGGTGCACTGGGACAAGCAATCGCTGGAGGGGTTCGAGTCGGCGCCGATTGCCGAACTCTGCGCCCGCTATGACCTGGTGGTGCTGGATCACCCGCATCTGGGCGAAGCCCTGGCGCACGATTGCCTGCAGGCGCTGGACACCGTGTTCGCGCCCGACGAGCTGGCGCGGATCGCGCGTGACAGCATCGGACTGTCGTATGACAGCTACCGCATGGCCGATCGTAAATGGGCGCTGCCGCTGGACGCCGCCACGCAGGTGATGGCCACGCGGGCCGACCGGTTGGACGGCCCCGTGCCGCGCACTTGGCACGAGGTGCTGACGCTGTCGCAACGCAGCGGCTCGGTCGCGCTCAGCTGGGGCGGTCCGCATCCGTTCCTGTCGCTGCTGTCGATCGCCGCGGCCATCGCGCCCGATACCGACCTGCGGCCGCACGGCGCCTGTTCCGACGAGTCGACGCTTGCCGGCGCGTGCGACGTGCTTACCGAACTGGCGCGGCGCACACCCGCGCAAGCGTTGGCGTACAACCCGATCGCGCTGCTTGGCCACATGAGTTCGCGCGACGACATCACGCTCTGCCCGCTGGTCTATGGCTACGTGAACTATGCGACGTCCGCGGTCGCCAAGCCGCTTACGTTCCGCGACGCGCCCCAGGCCGATGCCGGCCGGCCCGGATCGATCCTCGGCGGCACCGGCATTGCGATATCGCGGCGTTGCCTCGTGGGGCCGGAATTGCGCGCGCATCTGTTGTGGTTGCTGGCAGCCGATACCCAAAGCCGCTTCATCCCGCAGCACGAAGGACAGCCCAGCCATCGCGGCAGCTGGACCGATGCAAACGTGAATGCGGCGAGCGACAACTTTTATGCCAATACGGCCCGCACGCTGGAAGCCGCGTCGATCCGGCCGCGGCACGACGGCTACATCGCCTTTCAGAGCGAGGCCTCGCAGTTCCTGCGCGACGGCGTCGCCGACCGCGCGTCCTCACACACACTGGCGCGCGGCCTGACCGAGCGTTTCGAGGCCAGCCTGGCCGCCACCCCCAAGCACCCCGCAGCATAAGGATGTCGACGTGAGCGCACTCGTCAATCTCAGTATCGATGGCCATGTCGCCATCATCGAACTCAACCGTCCCGAGAAGCTGAACGCGATGACGCCCGAGATGGCGGACCTGCTGATCGCGGCGGTGGAGCAATGCAATGCCGACGCGCGGGTGCGCGCGGTGATCCTGACCGGCGCCGGGCCCAAGGCCTTCTGCGCCGGCTCGGACATCACCGAGCTAGACCGCTACGCCACGCCCTGGGATTTTCGCAACCGGCTCGACTACTGTGATTGCGTGCGCATGTTGAAGAAGCCCACGGTGGCGGCGATCAACGGCTATACCTTCGGCGGCGGCCTGGAGATGGCATTGGCCTGCGATATCCGCATCGCCTCTGATAACGCGCGGCTGGGTGCGCCGGAGATCAAGCTGGGCTGGATCGGCGGGGGCGGCATGACGGCGCAGCTTGTCCATGCCATTGGCCCGAGCAACGCCGCACTGATGGTGCTGACCGGCGATCCCATCCGCGCCGAGCAGGCGCTGGCCTGGGGGCTGGTCAGCGAGGTAGTCCCGCAGGAGCAGTTGCGCGAACGCGCGCAGGCGCTTGCCGCCACCATCGCCTCGCGCGCGCCTATCGCCGCCGAGACGGCTCGCGTCAATTTGCGTGCCGCGCTGTCGATGCCGCTGGAAAAGGCCGTGGAATATGAGCGCGATCTGCAGGCAATCTGCTTTGCCACCGCCGACGCC
Source organism: Achromobacter sp. (assembly GCA_003454835.1). Taxonomy (GTDB): domain Bacteria; phylum Pseudomonadota; class Gammaproteobacteria; order Burkholderiales; family Burkholderiaceae_B; genus Achromobacter. The sequence goes on from DMTA01000492.1 coordinate 8,257, forward strand.
AAGGAAGGCCGCAAGGCATTCGAAGAAAAGCGCGCGCCGAAGTTCGAGCGGCGCTGACGAAGGGGACGCTGACGAAGGGGACGCTAACGAATGGGGCGCTAACGAATGGGGCGGCTCCGCGCGGTCGGAGGCGCCTCAGTTGGGCTGGTCCTTGCCCGGGTCTTCGGCCAGCACCTGCGGCGTTGAGTAGGGGGCGTGGGTGGTGTTGACGGGCTCCATGCGCAGCGGCTGGTGCACGCGCGACGGCGGCACGAGCGAGCCGGGCGCGTCGGGATTGGTCCACGACGGATCCGGGATTTCCGCGAAGACCTGGCGCAGGCGTTCGCCCCAGGAGCCGCGGATCATGCGGAAGTACTCGTTGTGCTCGTCGATGCTGGCGAAGTGCGTCACGCGCAACGAATTGGCGGTGTACACCAAGAGGTCCAGCGGCACGCCGACCGAGATATTCGAGCGCAGCGTGGAATCCATGGAGATCAGCGCGCACTTGGCGGCCTCGTCCAGCGAGGTGTCAGGCTGCAGCACGCGGTCCAGGATGGGCTTGCCGTACTTGGCCTCGCCGATCTGGAAATACGGGCATTCCTGGCCGGCCTCGATGAAGTTGCCCGCTGAGTACACCTGGAACAGGCGGCATTGTTCGGTGCCGATCTGGCCGCCGAAGATCATGCTGACGTTGAAATCCACACCTTGGTCGTGCAGGGCCGCGGCCTCGCTGCGGTAGACCTCGCGCACCGCCGCGCCCACCAGCCGCGTGGCCGCGAACATGTCGGGCGCGTTCCAGAGGGTGTCGGCGCCTTCTTCGCGCTGGCGGGTCAGCACGTTCAACACGGCCTGGCTGACCGCCAGGTTGCCGGAGGTCATCAGGACCATGACGCGCTCGCCCGGCAGTTCGAAGACGGTCATCTTGCGAAAGACGCTGATCTGGTCGACGCCCGCGTTGGTGCGGGAGTCGGAGAGAAACACCAGGCCGGCGTCGAGGCGGGCGGCTACGCAGTAGGTCATGATCGGAAAGAGGGAAAAACCACCACGCATTGTATTGCGGCGCGGCGGGGCGGATGTAACGGCTTACTGCTTGGCGCCCGCCTGGACCTGGACGCTGATTTCCATCGATTCCTCGCCGCCGCCCGTGCGCACGCCGCGCACGGGCGAGGCCGAGTCGTAGTCCCGGCCCACCGCCAGCCGGCAATGGCACTCCGAGGCGAATTGGTTGTTGGTGATGTCCACGCTGGTCCAGCCCACGTCGGGCAGCCAGACGTCGGCCCACGCGTGGCTGGCCGCATGCTCGGCGGTGGTGTACAGGTAACCGCTGACGTATCGCGCCGGCACGGCAAGGCCGCGCACGCACGCCAGGAACAGGTGGGCGTGGTCCTGGCACACACCCAGGCCCAGAGCCAGCACCTGGTCGGCGGCGGTGGTTACGTCCGTGGTGCCGGGCACGTAGGCCACGCGGGCGTGGATCGCCGCGGCGAGGTTCAGGATGTCGTCCGACGTCGTCAGCCCGTTCGGGAGCACCGCGCGCGCAAAGGCCAGGATCGTCTCGTCCGCCTGCGTCAGCCGCGTCGGCACGCAATAGGCATGCACTGGCAGGCGGCTGTCTTCGCTGCCCAGCACGCCGCGCGTCAGCGGCGCCACCAGCACCTGACCGGAGACGCGCAGTTCGATGTCGCTGTGCGGCTGGTTCAGCGTCAGAGTGTGGGTGATATTGCCGTAGGCGTCGACCTGCTTTTCCAGTTCGCCCGGCGCCTCGATGTGCCAGCGCAGCACCCGCTGGTGCTCGTCGTCGCGCGGCGTCAGGCGCAGGGTCTGGATGCTGTAGTTGACCGGCGCCGTGTAGCGGTAATGCGTGACGTGCGTGATGATCTGCTTCATTGCCTCTCCCGTGTTAGGCCGACAGCGGCACCAGGAAGTCCTGGCTGATCCGGTTGCCCAGGTCGTTGATGCGGTTCAGGAATCGGTCCAGGTAGCGGTGCAGTCCGCTCGTCAGGATGTCTTCGACGCGCCCGTACTGCAGCTCAGCACACAGCATGCCCGCGCGCCGTTCGGTTTCGGTCGAGCGCTGATTCGAGACGCGCGCCAGGTCGCCCGCCACCGCCCGCATTGAGGCCAGCAGCGATCGCGGCATGTCGCCATGCAGGATCAGCAGTTCGGCCACACGGTCGGGCGTGATGACGTCACGGTACACCTTGCGGTAGATCTCCAGGCCGGACACGGAGCTGAGCAGCGCCGACCAGCGGTAGAACTCGCTTTGCACGGCGGCTGCGCCGGCCGGTTCCGCGCGGCCGTCCTGCGCGCCCGCGGCGCCGCGTTCATGAAACTTCACGTCCAGCATGCGCGCGGTGTTGTCGGCGCGCTCCAGATGCATGCCGATGCGCATGAAGTACAGCGCCTCGTCTTCCAGCATGGTGGCGATCGTGACGCCCCGCGCCAGATGCGAGCGGAATTTCACCCATTCGAAAAACTCGCCCGGATTGCGTTCCAGCAGCCCGGTGTGCAGATGCTTGAGCAGCTCGAGCCAGGTGGTGTTGTAGGTTTCCCAGACTTCGGTCGTGAGGCTGCCGCGCACGGCGCGCGCGTTCTCGCGGGCGGCGCGCATGCAGGAATAGATCGACGAGGAATTTGCGGGGTCGCGCACCATGTACTGCAGCACGTCGTGCGGCGAAATGGAGGCGTACTTGCTTTGATACAGGCCCTGCAGCTCGGAAATGCGCAGCACGCCCAGCCACGAGCCCTCGCGCGTGCGCGTGTCCTGCGGCAGCAGCGACATCTGCAGGTTTACGTCCAGCATGCGGGCAGTGTTTTCGGCGCGCTCGGTGTAGCGGCACATCCAGAACAGGTTGTCGGCGGTTCGGCTCAGCATGATCAGTCCTCCAGCACCCAGGTGTCCTTCGTGCCGCCGCCCTGGCTGCTGTTGACCACCAGCGAGCCCTCGGTCAGCGCCACGCGGCACAGGCCGCCCGGCACGGTGCGGATTTCCTTGCCGCACAGCACGTACGGACGCAGGTCCACGTGGCGCGGCGCGACGCCGGATTCGACGTAGGTGGGGGTGGTCGACAGCGCCAGCGTCGGCTGCGCGATGTAGTTGGCCGGGTTGGCGCGCACGCGGTCCCGGAACGCCTCGACCTCGGCGTGCGAGGCCGAGGGCCCGACGAGCATGCCGTAGCCGCCCGCGCCGTGCACTTCCTTGACCACCAGCTCGTGCATGTTGGCCAGCACATGGGACAGCTCGTCAGGCCGGCCGCAGCGCCAGGTCGGCACATTCGACAGGATGGGTTCTTCGCCCAGGTAAAAGCGGATCATGTCGGGCACGTACAGATACGTGGACTTGTCGTCGGCAATGCCGGTGCCGATGGCGTTGGCCAGCGTGACGCGGCCGGCGCGATACACCGACAGCAGGCCCGGCACGCCCAGCGCGGAATCGGCGCGAAACGCAAGCGGGTCCAGAAAATCGTCGTCCAGACGGCGGTAGATCACGTCCACCTTGCGCGGTCCGCGCGTGGTGCGCATGTAGACGGTGTTCTGCTCGACGAACAGGTCCTGGCCTTCGACCAGTTCCACGCCCATCTGCTGCGCCAGGAACGCGTGCTCGAAGTACGCGGAGTTGTACATGCCCGGCGTCAGCACCACCACGGTGGGATCGTCGCCGCCATGCGGCGCGACCTCTCGCAGGTTGTCCAGGAGCAGGTCAGGGTAGTGGGCAACCGGTTCGACCTTGATGCGGCCGAAGGCATCCGGCATGAGCCGCATCGACATCTTGCGGTTTTCCAGCATGTAGGACACGCCCGACGGCACGCGCAGGTTGTCCTCCAGCACATAGAACTCGCCCGCGCCCGCCCGCACGATGTCCACGCCGGCGATGTGGCAGTAGATGTCCTCGGCCACGTCGACGTCCTGCATCTCGGGGCGGTATTGCGCGTTCAGAAAGACCTGTTCGGCCGGCACGATGCCGGCGCGCACGATGTCGTGGCCGTGATAGATGTCGCGGATGAACAGGTTCAGGGCGCGCACGCGCTGCTTCAGGCCCGCTTCCAGGAGGCGCCATTCGTCGGCGGGGATGATGCGGGGAATCAGGTCGAAAGGGATGAGGCGTTCGGTGCCGGCGGCGTCGCCCGCCACCGAGAACGTGATGCCGACGCGGCGAAAGCTCAGGTCGGCCTCGAGCCGGCGCACAGACATGGCCTCGTCCGACTGCTCGTTGTGCCAGCGCTCGAACGCCTGGTAGTGGGCGCGGATGCGGTTCTCGCCATCGCGCATTTCGTCATAGGCGGATGGACGGGCGGGTCGGTCCTTCATGGCTCCTCCGGTGCAGATGTGTATATCTACAAGCAACCCGCGTGCCAGGTTTGGCGGCAGGCGGGGGCCATGGAGTCAATATGCGCTGGGGACGGGAGAATTGCCATCCCCACGGCGGACGACGCGATGAATCGGGGGACGGGCCGCGCCGCGGCGGGCGCGGGGGCGATGGCGGGCGCACCACGCTGGTGCGCGCTTGCTAAGCGGCCGATGCGTCCGGCTGGGGCGTCGCCGGGGGCGCCAGAGGGGGGCATCGGAC
>DMTA01000185.1 GCA_003454835.1 Achromobacter sp.
GCCCGGCTCGGCCTGAGCGTGCCGCTGCACGACGGCGCCGAGGAAGGCATCGCCCAACTGGAGCACGCCAAACCGCGCTGACGCGGGATGCGTCTATGATGGCGCTCCCTATCAGGAATTCCGATGAACAAATTCGATCTTCAAAAAAACCAGGCCCTCAAGCTGGCCGGCCAACTCAAGCAATCGGCCACGCCCGATCGCTTTGGCACGGCGTCGCAGGCGCCCGACCGCCGCGAACAGCGCAAACTGGATCAGGCCGCCGGCCTGGTGCCCTTCCCGCTGAAGCTGTCGCAGGCGCAGGCCGACCAGCTGCGCGCCGCCGCCGCCGAACGCGGCGTGTCGACGAACGACCTCGTGGCTGAGGCGCTTGAGAAAGCGCTGGGCAAGTAAGCACGATGCACATCTGGGTAGACGCGGACGCCTGCCCCGCCGTCATCAAGGACATCCTGTTCCGCGCCGCGCAGCGCTGGCAGATGCCTTTGACGCTGGTGGCCAACCAGGCGCTCTACACGCCGCCGTCGCCGCTGATCCGGGCCGTGCAGGTGCCGCGCGGCTTTGACGTCGCCGACGCGCACATCGTGGAGCGGGCGGAAAAGGGCGACCTCGTCATCACCGGCGACATTCCGCTGGCGGCGCAGGTGCTGGAAAAAGGCGCGATGGCGCTCAATCCCCGGGGCGAACGCTATTCGCCGGAAACCATCCGCGAACGGCTGGCGATGCGGGACATGATGGAAGAACTGCGCGCCAGCGGCGTGGACACGGGCGGCCCGCCGTCGTTCAGCCAGTCCGACCGTAAGGCGTTTGCGAACCAGCTCGACACCCTGCTCGCGAGGGTGGCCCGGCAGCAGACGCAAAAAAGCTGAAACCGCCGGCAGGCCAGCGGTCGGTTATCTGTGGTCAGTAAAAGGTGATGTATGCCTTGTAGATGATCGCGCCGATCGCGGTGACAAGGCCCAGGCCCATCAGGGTCATGCCGAGATTGCGGTCACGAAACCCGAAGCCGATCAACATGAGCGCCACGCCGGTGCAGATGATGATGAGCATGGTGTTGGTATGCGGACCCATGGCCTTCTCCTGTTTTGCTCGGCAGCGATTCGCCGATTTCTCGATGATAGACAGGCGTGCAACAGGCTTGGCGCAACCGGCAGCAGCCCGGTTGCGACAGATCAGAAGAAGATTAATGAATCAAAAACAAAAAAGCCAACCGATGAAGGTTGGCTTTTTGCTATGGCATTACTGCCCGAAGTATTTACTACCCGAAGTATTTACTACCCAAATAACAAAAACGATATCGCTGAATTACTTCTGCATTGCAGCTGCGACTAAAGCCTTGTCTTTGGGGGCTCTTCAAAGGCTGTTAGCCCAAGAAGGTCTTTGGTGGGTAGTACTGGGTTCGAACCAGTGACCCCTGCCGTGTGAAGGCAGTGCTCTACCACTGAGCTAACCACCCCGAAAGAGGCGAAATAATAGCACGGATTTTTAATCGTGTGCAAGCCGCCTCGGGAAAACTTCTTTGCTGCCGTGCTTTGCTGCCCTATTACGCTGCCGCCACCACGGAAGCATCGAGCTTGCGCCAGATGCTCTCGCCGCCGACGCTCTTGTCGAGCGCGGCAACGTAAGCCTCGTGCTCGGCTAGTTCTTCGGCGTTGGCGTACAACACCGGCAGCCCCGAGGCGTCGAACTTGGCCAACACCAAGCCGTCGCTGCCGGTGCCGGCGTTGTCGTCCACGTCGATCAGCAGCGCGTCCTGACCGCGCGTCATCGCCAGCCAGACTTCGGCCAGCAGCTGCGAATCGAGCAATGCGCCGTGCAGCGTGCGGTGCGCGTTCGAGATGCCGAAGCGGTCGCACAGCGCATCCAGCGAATTGCGCTTGCCGGGGAACAGCGACCGCGCATGCAGCAGCGAGTCGGTGACGGTCTCGCAGAACTCGGTGATGGGACCGCGGCCGGTCTTGGCGAGTTCAGCGTTGAAGAACTTTACGTCGAACGCGGCGTTGTGCGCGATGAGCTCGGCGCCCTGGATGAATTTGACGAATTCGTCCGCAACCTCGGAAAAGCGCGGCTTGTCCGACAGGAATTCGGTGGTCAGCCCGTGCACGGCCAGCGCCTCGGGATCGCTGTCGCGGTCCGGGTTCAGATAGATATGCAGGTTGTTGCCCGTCGCCATCCGGTTGACGAGTTCCACGCAGCCGATTTCGACGATGCGATGACCCTGTGCAGGGTCGAGTCCGGTGGTTTCAGTGTCAAAGATGATCTGGCGCATAACGATTCCGACGCGTCTGATTCGACGCTTCTGTTCCGACGGGTCTATTCCGAAGTTTGGGGCTGCGAGGCCGGCGGCGTATGCGGTTGATGCGCTTCGCTGCCGGACTTGCCTGGCTTCTTGCGCGCGGTGGCAATCAGCGTATAGGCCACCGGCACGACGAACAAGGTCAGTAGTGTACCCAGCAACAGCCCGCCGACCAGAACCCAGCCGATCTGCTGGCGCGATTCCGCCCCCGCGCCCGAGGACAGCGCCAGGGGGACGGTACCGAGCACCATGGCGCCCGTGGTCATCAGAATGGGCCGCAAGCGCAGCACGCTGGCTTCGACCACGGCCTCGAACAGTTCCCTGCCCTCGTCGCGCAACTGGTTCGTGAATTCCACGATCAGGATGCCGTGCTTGGTGATCAGGCCGACCAGTGTGATCAGGCCGATCTGGCTGTAGATGGACAGCGTGCCGCCCGTCAGCCACAACGCCAGCAATGCGCCGGTCATGGACAGCGGCACCGACAGCATGATGATGAACGGGTTGCGCCAGCTTTCGAACTGCGCGGCGAGCACCAGGTAGATGAACGCCAGCGCCATCGCGAACACCAGATAGATGCTGCCCGACGAATCGCGGAACTCGCGCGACTGGCCGTCCAGGTCCGTGATGATGGTGTTGGGCAGCACCTCGCGCGCCACCTGGTGCATGTGCTCCAGCACTTCGCCCAGCGCATAGCCCGGCGCGACGGCCGCGTCGATCTTCACGGCGCGCAGGCGGTTGAAGTGGTTGAGCGACTGCGGCGACACGCCTTCGTGCACCCCCAGCAGGTTGTCCAGTTGCACCATGCTGCCATCGCGCGCGCGCACATAGATGCCCGAGATGTCGGTGGGATTGGCGCGGTCGCGCGGCGTCACCTGCACGATTACGTCGTACTGCTCGCCTTCGTCCTTGTAGCGGGTGACCTGGCGGCCGCCCAGCATGGATTCCAGCGTGCGGCCGACGACGTCCACGTTCGCGCCCACGTCGGCCATCTTGTCGCGGTCCACCCGCACGCGCAGCTCCGGCGTGTTCAGACGCAGATCGGTGTCCAGGTTCAGCAGGCCCGGATACTTGCGCAGCTCGGTCAGGAAAATCTGGGTCAGCCGCGACAGCTCTTCGTACGAGGCCTGGCTCATGATGATGAATTCCACCGGCTTGGACCGGGCCGACTGGCCCAGCGACGGCGGATTGGTCGGGAAGGCGCGCACGCCCGGCAATGACGCAAACTGTGGCTGCAACTGCTGCGTGATGGCCTGCTGCTTGCGCTCGCGTTCTTCCCAGGGCTTCAAGCGCAGGATCGCGGTGCCGTCCGTAACCGTCGGAAAACCCACCGTGACCTGGTTGCCGCTGGCTTCGGGGATGTCGGAATAGAACTTCTCGATCCCCAGCATGCTGTCCAGCGTGTAGTTCAGCGTCGCGCCCTCGGGCGAGCTCACGATGCCGAACACGACGCCACGGTCCTCGACCGGCGCCAGCTCGCTCTTGACCACCTTGAACAGCACGCCACTGCCCGCCGCCACGGCCAGCCCGATCACCACGACGATCCAGCGATGCCGCAGCGACGCGCCCAGCATGCGTCGATAGCCGTTGCTCATGCCGTTCAGCCAGCCTTCGATCAGGTTGTACCAGCGGCTATGACTGGTCTCGTGCCGCAACAGCACGGAACACATCATGGGCGTGAGCGTCAGCGCCACGAAGCCCGACACCAGCACCGCGCCGGCCAGCGCCAGCGCGAATTCAATGAACAGCCGGCCGGTGCGCCCTGTGGCGAACGCCAGCGGCGCATACACGGTGACCAGCGTCATGGTCATGGCGACCACGGCAAAGCCGATTTCCTTCGACCCCCGCAGCGCCGCTTCCTTGCGCGGCATGCCGTCCTCGATGTGGCGGTATATGTTTTCCAGGACCACGATCGCGTCGTCCACGACCAGGCCGATCGCCAGCACCATCGCCAGCAAAGTCAGCGTGTTGATGGAGAAGCCGAACAGGTACATCAGCGCGCACGCGCCCACCAGCGACACCGGAATGGTGACGATGGGAATGATGCTGGCGCGCAGATTGCGCAGGAAGAAGAAGATCACCAGCACCACCAGCACGATGGCCTCGATGATGGTGTGGAACACGGAATCGATGGACCGCTCGATGAACACCGACGAGTCGTACGCGATGTTCAGCTTCATGCCGGCGGGCAGGGTTTCGTTCAGCCGGGCGACTTCCTGGCGCGCCGCCTTGGACAGTTCCAGCGGATTGGCCGTGGACTGCCGGGTGACGCCGATGTTGATGGCGGGCTTGCCGTTGAACCGGGACAGGATGCGGTCATTGGCGGCGGCGATCTCGACCTTGGCCACGTCGCGCATCCGCACCGGATAGCCCTTCACGTTGGCGACGATCACGTCTTCGAACTGGGCCGGCGTCTGCAGGTCGGTCGCGGACACCACCGAAAATTCCCGCGCGCGCGATTCGATGCGCCCCGCCGGAATTTCCACGTTCTGGCTGCGCAGCGCGGCTTCCACGTCCTGCACCGTCAGGCCGTAGGCGGCCAGCTTGTCGCGGTCGACGTAGATGCGCATGGACGGCAACCGCTCGCCAAAGACGCGCACCTCCGCCGCCCCCGGCAGCACCGACAGACGGGTCTTGATGTAGCGGTTGATGTAGTCGGACGTCTGGATGGCCGAGAACGATCCGGATTCCACCGCGATGTAGATGATGGGCTGGGAATCGGCCTCGACCTTGCCGATGATGGGCTCGTCGATCTCGTCCGGCAGAAAGCGCCGCGCGCGCGAAACCTTGTCGCGGACTTCGGCCGCCGCGGCGTCCGGGTCGCGCGTGAGGTTGAACTTGATGTTGATCTGGCTGCGCTCGGACCGGCTGCGCGAGGTCATCACGTTCACGCCTTCGATGCCGGCCAACTGGTCTTCCAGCGGCTTGGTCACCTGCGATTCGATCACCTCAGGCGAGGCGCCCTTGTACGTGGTGTCGACCGACACGATGGGCTCGTCGATCTTGGGATATTCGCGCACCGTCAGGCGCGAATACGAGATCAGGCCGATCAGCACGATGATCAGCGACAGGACCGACGCGAACACCGGGCGCTTGATACAGGTTTCCGAGATACGCATGGTGCTATCGCTGAAAGGGTAAGGGGCCGGCTACTGGCCGTTGCCCACGATGGTCACGGGCGCGCCATCGGTCACGCGCTGCAGGCCCGAGACCACCAGCTGGTCGTTCAGGGCGACGCCGGTCAGGATCTCGACGCGGCCCTCGCGACGCTCGCCGATGGTGACTTCACGCCGGTGCGCCACGCCGTTCTCGACCCGGTAAACGTACTGCGTTTCGCCCGACGGCGATAGCGCGGCTTCCGGCGCGACCAGCGCCTTGTCCTGGTTGAACAGCAGTTGCACCCGGGCGAACATGCCGGGACGCAGCACGCCGTCCTGATTGGCCACGGTGGCGCGCAACAGGATGGACCGGCCGCCCGCGTCGACCAGCGGGCTCACCGCGTACACGAGCCCCCGGCGCTCCTGGCCGGGCAACGCGTCCAGGCGCAGCGTCAGTTGCTGGCCGACCCGCACCTTGCTCAAGTACATCTCGGGCACGCGGAAATCCACCTTGAGCGGATCGATCGCTTCAAGCGGCGCCAGGTCCTGGCCCTGATTCACGTAGTCGCCCACCGACACGCTGCGCAGGCCGACGATGCCCGCGAACGGCGCGGTGATCGTCATCTTGTCGAGCCGGGCCTGGGCCAGCGCCACGGCGGCCTCCTGCACCTTCAGCGTGCTGGCCGACTCGTCGCGGGCCTGCTGGCTGACGAAGCCCTTGCCCTGCAATTCGACAGCGCGGCGGTAATGGCTTTGCGCCAGCGTCAGGTTCGCGCGTGCCTGCGCAAGTTCAGCGCGCGGCACCGAGTCGTCCAGACGGATGAGCAGCTGGCCCTGCTTGACCGGCTGGCCTTCCTTGAAATCAATGGCCTGGATGCGCCCGGCAACTTCGGGGCGCAGGACGACGGATTCATCGGAACGCAGGCTGCCCACGGCCGACAGGCCACGCGCAAAGGGAATTTCCTGGACGGCGGCCACGGCCACCCGGGACGGCGCGGCGGGCGCGGTTTGAGGTTTGGCGGCGACCGGGACGGGAGTGGCGGACGGCGCCAGCCAG
>DMTA01000441.1 GCA_003454835.1 Achromobacter sp.
CAGACCACCGATACCGATGATTCCGAAGGCCAGGTGCTGCTGCAGCGCCCGGTCCCGGCGGTCAGCGCCGAGGCCCTGCAGGCCGCACTGGCGCCGCTGACCGGCAGCATCCTTCAGCGCGCCCCGATCTATTCGGCGCTGAAGCAGGGCGGTGAGCCACTGTATGTGAAGGCCCGCCGTGGTGACGTCATCGAGGCGCCCGAGCGCGAGGTGCAGGTGCATGCCATCGAGGTGCTCGAGCAGCAGGCCGAGCGCCTGCGGCTGCGGGTGACCTGCGGTTCGGGCACCTACATCCGCAGCCTGGCCCGTGACCTCGGCGAGGCGCTGGGCTGTGGCGCCCATATCAGCGCGCTGCGCCGACTGTGGGTCGAGCCGTTCCACGCTCCGGCCATGGTCACCCTGGACCAGCTGCGGGCGATGGTCGAGTCCGGCGACGAGGCCGGCATGGACGCGCTGCTGCTGCCGCTGGCCGCCGGCCTGGCCGAATACCCGCGGGTCGACCTCGACGCTGAACAGGCGCACCGCTTCTGTGTCGGCCAGCGCCAGCGCGATGCCTCCTGGCCGCGCGGCCTGGTGGCCGTGTACGGGCCGGACGATGCTGTCCAGGGCCTGGGGCAGGTCGACGACAGTGGCCTTCTGGCCCCGCAGCGCCGCTTCAACCTCTGACCGGGGCAGGGCGGTTCAGCCCCGGTCCTTGTTCCCGGAGCCCCTGACCGTTACAATTTCGCGGCCGTTTTCCGGCAACCTGCCTCGCGCAGGTTTCATCCTCGTAGTCCACGGCGAGCCTGGCGGTGCGCGAAGCGCGTTCCTGCCGGCCACGCATCACAGAGAAAAAAGAAAATGTCGATCGACACCCAGAAGGTCATTGAAGACAACAAGCGCAGCTCGGCTGACACCGGCTCCCCGGAAGTCCAGGTTGCCCTGCTGACCGCCCGCATCGAACTGCTGACCGGCCACTTCAAGACCCACAAGAAGGACCACCACAGCCGCCGCGGCCTGCTGCAGATGGTCAACCGCCGTCGCAGCCTGCTCGACTACCTGAAGAAGAAGGACGTCGAGCGTTACAAGGCCCTGATCGAAAAGCTTGGCCTGCGTCGCTAAGCAAAGAATCCCCCGCGGCGCAGCGATGCGCCGCGGTTTTGTTTTGTAGCACCGGAATACCGATTCAGACCGGAACGATCCGGTCACCCGCTGGCGGCAAGGGTCGCCGACGGTCCAAATTCGCAGACAGCATCCCCAAGGACACCCTCCGTGGCAAAAATCACCAAAACCTTCCAGTACGGCAAGCACACCGTCACGCTTGAAACCGGCGAAATCGCCCGTCAGGCCGGTGGCGCCGTCATCGTCAAGTTCGACGACACCGTGCTGCTGGTCTCCGCCGTTGCCGCCAAGAGCGCGCGCGAAGGCCAGGATTTCTTCCCCCTGACCTGTGACTATCAGGAGAAGTTCTACGCAGGTGGCCGTATCCCGGGTGGCTTCTTCAAGCGCGAAGGCCGCGCGACCGAGAAGGAAACCCTGATCTCGCGTCTGATCGACCGTCCGATCCGTCCGCTGTTCCCGGAAGACTACAAGAACGAAGTCCAGATCATCGCCACGGTGATGTCGCTGAACCCGGAAATCGACGGTGACATCCCGGCCCTGATCGGTGCCTCGGCTGCCCTGTCGCTGGCCGGTACCCCGTTCAAGGGTCCGATCGCCGCCGCCAAGGTCGGNNGCTGATCAGCGCCCTGCAGGAAGCCATCGGCCCGCGCCTGGGCGAAGCCTTCCAGGTGCGCGACAAGCTGCAGCGCCGTGACGCCATCTCGGCGATCAAGAAGGACGTGGTCGAAACCCTGGCTGGCCGCGTGGCCGCTGAAGGCTGGAACCCGGCCGAGCTGTCGAAGGAATTCGGCGAGCTGGAATACAGCACCATGCGCAACTCGGTGCTGGACACCAAGGTCCGCATCGACGGCCGTGCGCTGGACACCGTCCGCCCGATCGCCGTGCAGACCGGCATCCTGCCGCGTACCCACGGTTCCTCGCTGTTCACCCGCGGTGAAACGCAGGCCATCGTGACCATCACCCTGGGCACCGCCCGTGATGGCCAGGTCATCGATGCCGTCTCCGGTGAGTACAAGGAAAACTTCCTGTTCCACTACAACTTCCCCCCGTACTCGGTGGGTGAGACCGGCCGCATGATGGGCCCGAAGCGCCGCGAAATCGGCCACGGTCGCCTCGCCAAGCGCGGCGTGCTGGCTGTCATGCCGTCGCTGGAATCCTTCCCGTACACCATCCGCGTCGTCTCGGAAATCACCGAGTCGAACGGTTCCTCGTCGATGGCCTCGGTCTGCGGTTCGTCGCTGGCCCTGATGGACGCCGGCGTGCCGGTGAAGGCACCGGTTGCCGGTATCGCCATGGGCCTGGTCAAGGAAGGCGATCGCTTCGTCGTCCTGTCCGACATCCTGGGTGACGAAGATCACCTGGGCGACATGGACTTCAAGGTTGCCGGTACCGCTGAGGGCATCTCCGCCCTGCAGATGGACATCAAGATCGAAGGCATCACCGAAGAGATCATGAAGCAGGCTCTGCAGCAGGCCAAGGCTGGCCGTCTGCACATCCTGGGCGAAATGGCCCACGGCCTGACCGCTCCGCGTGAAGAGCTGTCGGACTACGCGCCGCGCCTTCTGACCATCAAGATCCACCCGGACAAGATCCGCGAAGTGATCGGCAAGGGTGGCTCGACCATCCAGGCCATCACCAAGGAAACCGGCACCCAGATCGACATCCAGGATGACGGCACCATCGTCATCGCTTCGGTCAACGCCATCGCTGCCCAGGCCGCCAAGGCCCGCATCGAGCAGATCACCTCGGACGTCGAGCCGGGCCGCATCTACGAAGGCAAGGTCGCCAAGATCATGGACTTCGGTGCGTTCGTCACGATCCTGCCGGGCAAGGACGGTCTGGTCCACGTGTCGCAGATCTCCAGCGACCGCGTCGAGAAGGTCGGCGACGTGCTGAAGGAAGGCGATGTGGTCAAGGTCAAGGTCCTGGAAGTCGACAAGCAGGGCCGTATCCGCCTGTCGATGAAGGCCGTCGAAGAAGGCGAAGGCGCCAGCGCCGAGTAATCGACCTC
>DMTA01000443.1 GCA_003454835.1 Achromobacter sp.
CGGGTGGCGCGGGTGGGGGCGGCGGTGGTGGTGGCGGGGGCGCGGCGGATATCAACCCCGGCGGGATCGATGGAACGGGCTACGGCGGAAATGGCGGTAATGGGGGAGAAGGTGGTCTGCCGGGTGGCGGCCGGCCGAGTTATGCAGGGGGCGGTGGCGGTGGCGGCGGCACCTACACCAACGGCGGGTCGCCGGGCGATGGATTAGTCAGCCCAATTCTGGGTGTAGGCGGATCAGGCGGTATCGCTGGCGGTGAGGCCGGTGTCGATGGTGGCATAGCCACCGAAGCAGTGTGGGCCGGGGGTGGTGGAGGCGGCGGGGCGGCTGGCGGATCTGGCGGCAACGGGGGGCCAGGTTCTGGCTTTCTCGGCGGCCCCCCGGGCGGCGCCGGCGGAAACAGCGGTCACGGCGTCCATGTCACCGGCGCCAACTCCGTCATCATCAATTCGGGCACGATCTCGCAGGGGCCGGCGAACCAGAACACCGCCATCAAGTATGCGGCGACCGCCCACGATTCCACGCTGGTCCTGCAAGCCGGCAGTGAAATCATCGGTCTGGTCGACGCCACGGAGTCGGGCGGCAAGAACACGTTCAGGCTGGATGGCGGCGCGGCGCTGGCCTTTGATGTCAGCCTGATTGGAAGCGGCCCGCAGGCCCAGTACCTGGGCTTCAATGCCTTCGAAAAAACGTCCGTGGGAACCTGGACCCTGACGGGCGCGTCCAATCAGGCCATCATGCCCTGGACCCTGTCGGGCGGGTGGCTCGCGATCGCCGACGACGCCAGCCTGGGCGACGCCGCGGTTGCCCTCACCTTTGACGGCGGCGGGCTGCAACTGGATGCCAATGTCCTATCGCAGCGCGACATGCAGTTTGCGGGAGACGGCGCCATCCGCACCGTGGACGGCACGACCTCCGTGATGCAGGGCGCGATCACCGGATCCGGCACGCTTACCAAGACCGGCGCCGGCACGTGGATCATCGACAGCGCCAATGCCTTTGGCGGCGCAACAGTGATTGACGACGGCGTGCTGCAACTGGGCGCGGGCCAGGGCATCGGATCGTTGGGCGCGGGCGTGATCGAGAACAACGCCGTCCTGGCCATCGACCGCGCCGACGCGGTCATCCTGTCCAATGCCATATCGGGTACGGGCGAGCTGTGGCAGGCCGGTCCAGGCACGACGACGCTGACCGGGCCGCTCACCTACACCGGCATCACCCGGGTGGACAACGGCATGCTGGTCATCGACGGCACCTCGTTGGGGCAGGCCGATCATGCAGTCGCCAGGGTGGTTGCCGCGAGCAGTGCGGGCCTGGGCGTGGCCAACGGCGGCACATTGGAAGGCTGGGTGGACGGATCGAATCTATCCATCGACGCGACGAGCAAATGGAACATCCTGACGGATGCGTCCAACCCCGCCTCCAACTCCGGGCAGGCGAACAATCTCAGCACCGTCAACGAACTTCGGCTGGCCGGCAGCGTCGCTTTTGCGCCGCCCGCTGAATGGACTAACGATGCCATCGGGCGCACGTTCACCGCCAACAATCTGGTGGGCGGCGGCGGCGAAGTGCAGTTGCACATGATTCCGACCACGGCGGGCACCGTGGATTACCTGACCTTGAACGCGGGGGCGACGGGGTTGACCAACCTGGCGCTCAATACCGACAGCGGCTTTGGCGATCCGCTTCACGGCAACGGATTTCTGGTGGTCGAGGCGGGCGCCACCACGGACGGCGCGTTTCAGCTAACGCCAGGCCTGCCTCCGCGAGGCGGCGCGTTCCGCTACGTGCTGGCGCATGGCGCGCAGGATGGCTCACCGGACTTTGCCAACAACTGGTATTTGATCAGCGAAGTCCGCCCCGAAGTCTCCATTTACTCGCAGTTGGGCGGGCAAGCGTTGCGGCAGTCCGAGCTGGCGGTGGGAACGTTCAACGAACGCATGGGCGCCACCGAAACGCTGGCCCGTAAGGTGTATCCGTATGCCTGGGCCAGAACGCTGGGGGCCTGGGAGAACCGCGACGGCGCGCCGCGCGGCATCCTGCAGTCGCAAGTGGGAAGCCGCACGATGCTGGGCGGCCTGCAGGTGGGTACGGACCTGTTCGTGACCAACAAGGGCATCCGCCGCAACAGCCTGGGCGTGTTCGGCACGGCGATGGTGTCCCGCGCCCAGGTGGATCACTATCAGGCATCCACCCGTTCGACGATCGACGCCGGTCGCAGCGATCAGACGATGTATGGCCTGGGGGCGTACTACACGATGATGGACGGCAAGGGCGGGTACGTCGACTTCGTCACGCAATTCAGCCGCTATGGCGTGAAGACCCAATCGCGCGGCGCGGAAGGCATGTCGTTGCAGACGTCGGGCTGGGGCGCGGCGCTGTCGGCCGAAGCCGGCAAGGCGTTCGACATTGGCGACGAGTCCAAAGGACTTCGACTCGAACCGCAGGCGCAGGTGATGGTCCAGCACGTCAAGCTGCGCGACGGCGATGACGATCTTGGCCAAGTGGCGTTGCCGGCATCGCGTGCGCTGCATTCGCGCGTCAGCCTGAAGCTGTCCAAAGCCTGGGGCGAGCAGGACGACGCGCAGAACCACGGCTGGGTGATGTTGAGCTACCGGCACACGCTGGGGGAATCGTCCAGCGAATACCAGACGCTCACGCAAGGCGACATCGCATTTGAGAACAAGCTGGACGGTTCGCGCGTGGGGCTGTCGGCAGGCTATGACCGGCGGGCGGGCAAGAATACGTTCGTCAATGTGCAGCTCAATGCCGAACAGGGATTGGGCGGCGCATCGGGCTTGCGGGCGGTGGGCGGCTCGATGGGGATCAAGTATCTGTTCTAGCGCTCGCAGATCGGGATCTTGCGCATGATCCGTCCAATCGAGGTTTTTGCCTCGTGCGGGCAAAGCGCGCCAAGCCATTGAAGTGCCCGCCCCGCGTTCATGCGGGGCGGGCACTTTCCGTTGGCTAGTCGTCCAGTGAAGGCACGGTGCCGATCTGCATCAGGATGCGCGGCGATTCCATGTCGCCGGTTTCCTTGTCGATCATGACCTCATAGGCCGCGACGCCGGCAAATTTGGAAGCCATGGAATTGGCGATGCGGATAGCACCGAATTCGCTGCTGGCCGGGCGGATTTCCCCGGGGGCGACGCCATTGGCGGCGGCGCGGTAGGGAACGACGATGTACTGAACGAGATGAGCTGCTTCTGACACAGGAATTCTCCCCTGGACGACAGTTTTTCGGGCGAGCGCAATGTATCACGTCGCACTGTGTTTTTGTACAGTATTTTTGCTGTGATCGCCAAGTATTTTGCGAAGCGACCTCGCCGTTCAAGGAAAACCCCTAGCGTTTCGCCATTGCCCGGCCTCCAGCCCCACGCTTAGTATTTTCGAAAATCCTCAGCGTTTTATAAAACCAGGGGCACGGAATGGAAGCTAACCGCTACGACGCCTACCGCGAAGACACCGCGGGCCGCGCCAATGTGGCCGACTCGCCGGAGCGGGTGGCCTATTACCAGGAGCTGGCGCGGCTGGAGACCGGCGCGCTGTGGACGGTGGCGAACAAGATCGAGCCGTGGGCGCCGCGCTCGGCATCCGTGCCCGTGGTCTGGCGCTACCAGGACCTGCGCGGTCACGTGCTGCGGTCCGCCGAACTGGTGTCCCCCGAAGAGGCGGGCCGTCGCGTCATCTACCTGAACAATCCCGGCCGGCGCGATGTTGCGGCGGCGGTGGGTTGGCTGTATTCCGGGCTGCAGGTGATGCGGCCGGGCGAGCTGGCCTCGGCGCACGCCCACACGCATTCGGCGCTGCGCTTCATCATGGAAGGGCAGGGCGCGTTCACGGTCGTGGACGGCCACAAGATGACGCTGGGCGCGAATGATTTTGTGTTGACGCCAAACGGCACGTGGCACGAGCACGGCGTGGCCGAGGACGGCACCACCTGCATCTGGCAGGACGGCCTGGATATCCCGCTGGTCAATGCGCTGGAAGCGGGCTTTTATGCGGTGCATCCGGATCTGAACCAGACCGTCACGCATCCGGTGGACGACACCAGCGGCGCATGGGGCGGCGTGGCGCTGCGGCCGCAGGTGTCCGGATGGACCAAGCCGTATTCCCCGCTCTTCAAGTACGAATGGGAGCCCACGTACGAGGCGTTACGCCGCTACGCGCGCACCACGGCGGGCAGTCCCTACGACGGCATCCTGCTGGAATACGTCAATCCGGCGACGGGCGGCCCCGTCATGCCGACAATTGGCGCCAGCATGCAGCTGCTGCGTCCCGGCGAGCACACAAAGGCGCACCGGCACACGGGCAGCTTCATCTATCAGGTGGCCAAGGGCAGCGGCTTTTCGGTCATCGACGGCAAGCGCTACGACTGGACTGAGCGCGACATCTTCTGCGTGCCGTCCTGGGCCATCCACGAACACGCCAACCTGTCGTCCAACGACGACGCATGCCTCTTCTGTTTCAACGACCTGCCCGTCATGCGCTCGCTGGCCCTGTACCGCGAGGAAGCGGTGCAGGACAACGGCGGCCATCAGCAGCTGATCTAGTTTCCGAACGCAAACCGCCGCGCTGCTGCGGCCGGTTCCACAACCTTTGACCTTCTGGAGTTCCCGATGCGCCTGGTGACCTTTCGCGCTCATCCCACCGCCGCCGCCCGACTGGGCGTGCTCGTCGACGGTTACGTGGTCGATCTTTTCCTGCTGGGCCAAGAAGGCGGGGTGGACCTGCCCGACGACATGCTGGAGTTCATCGACCTGGGGCCGGTGGCAGTCGCGCAGGCGACACGTCTGCTGGACACGTTCCGCGGCAACTGGCCAGTGGGCAGCGCGGTGCCGCAGGAGAACGTGAAGCTGCTGGCGCCCATCCCGCGTCCGCGCAAGAACATCTTCGGCATCGGCCTGAACTATGTGGAGCACGTGGCCGAGTCCAGCCGCACGCTGGACACGTCGGCTGACCTGCCCAAACAGCCGGTGATCTTTTCCAAGCCGCCCACTACGGTGATCGGGCCGGGCGACGCCATCGAACACAACGCGAAAATCACGCAGCAGCTGGACTGGGAAGTCGAGCTGGCGGTAATCATCGGCCGGCGCGCGTCGCGCGTGGCCGAGGCCGATGCGCTGTCCTACGTGTTCGGCTACAGCGTGATGCTGGACATGAGCGCGCGCGATTGCCGCCGGGCGGGGCAATGGATCTATTCCAAGGGGCAGGACACGTATGCGCCGTTCGGTCCGTGCATCGTGACCGCGGACGAGATTCCCGATCCGCAGGTGCTGGACCTGTGGTTGACGGTCAACGGCGAAAAGAAGCAGGGATCGAACACGCGACACATGCTGTTCAAGGTGCCGTTCCTGATCTCCGACATCAGCGCCGGCATCACGCTGGAGCCGGGCGACATCATCGCCACCGGCACGCCGGAGGGCGTGGGCGCCGGCCGCAAGCCGCAGGAATTCCTGTGGCCGGGCGATGTGGTCGTGGCGTGCGTGGAAGGCATCGGCACGCTGCGCCACCCGGTGGTGGCTGTCTAGGAGCGCCGCGTTTGAAACCCAGAATCAAGGCCCCGCGCGAGGATGCGGCGACAAACGGCGGCGCCGAGGTCGAAGACATCACGCTGTCCGAACAGATCTACCGGCAACTGCGCCGCGACATCATGCGCGGCGCGTTTGCGCCGGGCCAATCGCTGCGGCTGGAATTGCTGCGCCAGCGCTACGGCGGCAGCTTTTCGCCGATCCGCGAGGCGCTGAACCGCTTGCGCAGCGAGCGCATGGTGCTCACCACCACGTCGCGCGGGTTTCGCATCGCGCCGCTGTCCGTGGACGAAATGCGTGATGCCTGCGAGACGCGCATCCTGATCGATTGCGACGCGTTGCGACGATCGCTGGCGAACGCCGACGACGCCTGGGAGGCGCGGCTGGTGGGGGCGTTTCACGCATTGGCG
>DMTA01000336.1 GCA_003454835.1 Achromobacter sp.
GCGGCTCGCTGCGGGATCAGAATCGTATTGGCATGACCGCATCGGGGCCGACGCCCTCAACAGCCGCAGCGACGCACTGACCTATCTGCGTACGGCGTTGTACGGCCAGGAAACGGCATGAGCGCCGATCCGAGCCAGCGTTTCGCGTCAAAAACACGATGTAACGCGCCCCGCTTGCGGCAATGCCGCAGGCAGGCTTAGGATGGTGCTTCGAACCTCACCACAGATTCGGGAGCACATCGTGAAGACAGTTGCTGAGCTTCTCAGGGAAAAGGCCAATCACGCCGTCGTGACGGTTTCGCCGGATTCGTCGGTCTTCGACGCGATCAAGACGATGGCCGACCGCGGCATCGGAGCGGTGGTGGTGGTGGAAGGCGACGTGGTGCTGGGCATGCTGACCGAACGCGATTACGCCCGCAAGATCGTGCTGCAGGATCGGTCGTCACGCACGACCAAGGTGCGCGACATCATGACGGACTCGGTGTATTACGTCAGTCCGACCGATACGCGGGAACACTGCATGGCCATGATGACCGAACGGCATTTCCGCCATCTTCCGGTCATCGACAACGACAAGCTCATCGGATTGCTGTCCATCGGCGACCTGGTCAAGGATGTGATGAGCGAGCAGAAATTCATCATTCACGAGCTCGAGCGCTACATCACGGGAGAGCGCGGCTGACGGGTGAATGAAGCCGGCGGAATCTCGCCAGCCGTACTTAACCGGTTGTACCTGACTGGTCGCACCTGACNNTGACTGGTCGCACCTGACTGGTCGCACCTGACTGGCCGCACCTGACTGGCCGCACCTGGCTGGCCGCACCTGACCGGCTCTGCCTGACCGTACGTACCTAGCCGGCTGCCAACATCCTCGTCGCCGGGACGATGAGGCCCAGGCCTGCGGCCAGCAGCAGCACGAACACCATGCGCTTGACCTTCTTCATCGAATCCTCGGTGCTGTAGCGGCGGGCGAACCACGTCACGCCGATCACGACCGGCAGCGCCTGCACGCTCAGCCAGAACGACGACGCCATGAACGCGCCCTGCCCGGTCACGAGCGCAAGACGCACGGTGGCGTTGAGCGAGAACAGGATCAGCAGGCTGTTGCGAATGGTGGCCAGCGGCAGCGGCTGGCGGTACAGGTGATAGACCATCGGCGGGCCGGCGCTGGAAAAAAGCCCGCCCAGCACGCCCGAAACGCCACCGAAAAACACGCTGGAAGTGCGGGACGACAACTGCGCCAGCGGCTGGGTGCGGGTCACGAGCAGGATGGCGCAGGCCAGGATGGTGACGCCCAGCAGCAACTGCAGCAACACCGCCATGGACCCGCTGATCCACGTCAGCGCGGCCACGCCCACCCCCACGCCGGCCAGACTGCTGACCGCGGCGGGCGTCAGCAGCGACCAGTTCACCTGCGGCCTGGCGCGCAGCAAGGTGACGCCCGCATTGACCAGCGACAGCACGCTGACCACGTTGGCCACCTCGGACACCGAAGCCAGCTGGAACACGCCCGACAGGCCCAGCAGCACCAGTCCGAACGCAAAGCCCGTCATCGTCTGGGCATAGGTGGCAAGCGCCACGCAGGCCAGAAACAGCAGATGTTGATAGATGCTCATGCAGGAAGAGCCAGACCTCGGCTCTGCCCGGCTGCGCGCGAAAACTGCGGCAGAGAGCGGATCGACGGGAAGCGGCGTGGTAATGGTTGATGCGACAACGATTTTCGCGGCGCATGATAGCACCGCGGAGTCGCAGCATTCCGGCCCCCATAGCGCCGATTCCACACATATGGTCACAAACTGATGCGCTCATGCACCCCGAGGGTAGCCGCCGGGGGCTATTCTTGCCGCCCGAAAAGTCCTACAAGCCAGCCCTCGTCGCGCCATCCTGGTCCGCGGCACATGGCAGGCCCGCCTGCGTGGCGTAATGACGCCCAGCGAAAATGACGCCCAGCGAGAATGACGCCTAAACAGACCACGATCAACACGGTGACGCTGACCTGCTCCACGTGCGGCAGCGCCCAGTTCACCAAGCTGGACACCAACGAATACCAGTGCAGCCACTGCCATGCGGTGACCCTGGTCGAAGACAACGTCGCGCAGCGGCTGGAAAAGATCCTGCGTAACATCCAGCAGCCCAAGCCTGCCCCCATCAAGCCCGCCGCCATCGCGGCGATCTTCGGGGCGATCCTTGCCGCCGTCCTCATCCCGCTGGTCGTCTCTTCGCTGGGTTCGCGTCCGTCGCCGTCGCCTGCCCGCATTGTGGAACCGCCCATCGACGCGTCGCTGGTCAAGCTGACGGACGTGCAGGAGATCAAGACGCGCGGCCGCAACGAACTGGTCATGATCGTGCGCAACGAGACCGGCCGGAAGATCGACGTGCCGCGCGTGACCGCATCGTTCTTCCAGGGCGATCTGTCGCTGTCCACGGTGTCGGGCTCGGCGCCCGCGCGCTCGCTGGAACCGGGGGAGTACACCCCGCTGAAAATATCGGTCCCGTCCAAGCCATACAGCCGCTACGACCTGCAGGTCGGCACGCCGTCGCCCGCGCGAGGCAAGAACAATGACGTGGCTTCCAGCCGCGTGCAGCTAGTGCGCAATGACGGCAATTACCGTCTGGTCGGCCTGATCCGCAACCAGGGGACCAACCCCGCCAGCAGCACGCAGATCACCGTAATGCTCTACGGCGCCGACGGCGGGCTGATCGGCACGGGCAATGGCTACGCCACCGCCAGCCCGCTGGCCCCCGACGCGCTGACGTCCTTCGATGTTCGGTGCGAGATGCTGCGCGACGGCGAGGTCGCCTCCTACGATTACATGGTGCAAAGTGAAAGCTGACCCCTCCTCCTCCCGGCGCCTGTCGCGGCCGGCCCTGGCAGGGCTGGCGCTGATTCTGTTTGGCGCGGGCGGGTACGCCGCGTGGAAGTACACCGCGCTGGGATCCGCCACCCCGCCCCCGGCGCAGGCCGT
>DMTA01000337.1:0-2151 GCA_003454835.1 Achromobacter sp.
CCAGTCGGGCATGGCGGGCGGCGGGGTGGCCTCGTCGAGTTCGGAGAATTCGCCCGCGCCCCAGACTACCTTGCCGCCCACGACGGTGAGCAGGCTGCTGGTGTCGGCGATGTCGGATTCCGGGCACGAGAAGAAGTCGCGGTCGGGCACGATCAGGTCGGCAAGCTGGCCGGCGGCGATGCGGCCCTTTTTGCCCTGTTCGTTCGAGAACCAGGTGACGTTCTCGGTCCACATGCGCAGGGCGGCGTCGCGGTCCAGGCAGTTGCGCTGCGGGGTCAGGCGCAGGCCGCCAACGGTCTTGCCCGTGATCAGCCATGACAGCGACACCCACGGGTTGTACGAAGCAACTCGGGTGGCATCGGTGCCCGCCGATACGTTGACGCCTTTTTCGAGCATGCGCTTGACGGGCGGCGTGGCCTCGGCGGCACCGGGGCCGTAGCGCTCGACGAAGTATTCGCCCTGATAGGCCATGNNTAGGCCATGCGGTGCTGCACGGCCACGCCGCCGCCCAGCGCGGCGATGCGGTCGATGGAGCGTTCGGAGATCGTCTCGGCGTGGTCGAAGAACCAGTTCAGCCCGGCCAGCGGCACGTCCTTATTCACGCGCTCGAAGACGTCCAGCGAACGCGAGATGGTCTCGTCATAGGTGGCGTGCATGCGCCAGGGCCAGCGGTTCTGCGCCAGGATGCGCACGACTTCCTCGAGGTCGCCTTCCATCTCGGGTCCCATTTCGGGCCGTGGCTGGCGGAAATCTTCGAAGTCGGCCGCCGAAAACACCAGCATTTCGCCCGCGCCGTTGTGGCGGAAGTAGTCGGTGCCTTGCTTGTACTGCGAGGTGGCCGTCCAATTCAGGAAATCTTCCTTTTCCTGTTTGGGCTTCTGGGTGAAGAGGTTGTAGGCCAGGCGGATCGTCAGCTGATCGGCGTCGGCCAGCTGTTGGATGACCTGATAGTCCTCGGGGTAGTTTTGGTTACCACCGCCCGCATCAATGGCGCCGGTGACGCCCAGGCGGTTCAGGTCGCGCATGAAATGGCGCGTGGAATTGACCTGGTATTCGAAGGGCAGCTTGGGACCCTTGGCCAGCGTGGCGTACAGGATCGATGCGTTGGGCTTGGCGAGCAGCAGCCCGGTCGGATTGCCGGCCGAGTCCCGCACGATCTCACCGCCAGGAGGCGCGGGGGTGTGCTTGTCGTAGCCGACCGCGCGCAGGGCGGCGGCGTTGAGCAGGGCGCGGTCGTACAGGTGCAGGATGAACACGGGCGTATCGGGCGCCACCGCGTTCAGTTCCTCGATGGTGGGCAGGCGTTTTTCCGCGAACTGGTGTTCGGTGAAGCCGCCGACCACGCGCACCCACTGCGGAGCGGGCGTGATGGCAACCTGGCGGCGCAGCATGCCCATGGCGTCGGCCAGGCTGGTTACGCCGTCCCAGCGCAGTTCCATGTTGTAGTTCAGGCCACCGCGGATGATGTGCAGGTGATTGTCGATCAGGCCCGGCAGCACGCCGCGTCCGTTCAGCGCGATGACGCGGGTGGCCGGGCCTGCCAGGGGCAGGATGTCGCTGGCCGCGCCCACGCGCGTGAAACGGCCGTCCTTGATGGCGACCGCGTCGGCAATGGGGTTGGCGGGGTCCAGGGTCGTAAAGCGGCCCTGATGCAGGATGAGGTCGGGGGCGCCTTGGCGCGCGGGATCCAGGGTGTCAGCCATTGCGCTTGTCTCCACATGCATCGGCGGGTTGTTGGGTGGTGTCGGCGGACGCCTTGGGGCAGCTGGGCAGTTCGCCGAACATGTGCGGCTTTACCTGTTCATGGATGAAGGACGTGCGGGCGGGCTCGTCCGCCAGCAGGCGCTTGACCAGCGGGGGAATCTGCTCCCCCGCCAGGATGCCCAGCAGGCCAACCAGCGCAATCACCGGTGGCGCCGGCGATCGCACATTGAACAGGGCGTAGATGATACCGACCAACAGGCCGAGTCCCAAGGAAACGAGGTAGACCTTCATGAGCGCGCTCCTGTCACCCTTCGTGGGCGTTGAACATGGACTTGGCGTAGATGATGCCCAGGCCATAGGCGCCGCCGAACTTCCGGGCAATGCCGGTCGTCATGTCGTAGGTGTCGATGCGGGCCCAGTCGCGCTGCAGTTCCAGCAGGTACTGCA
>DMTA01000337.1:2176-8165 GCA_003454835.1 Achromobacter sp.
TGGGTGGCGAACGCCATCTGCGACTGGAAGTCGATCATGATCAGCGTGTGATCGTGCGGGGACAGCAGCTTGGCGCCGGGGGTGGGGGTCGCAATGACAGGCACGGATGATTCCTTCGGTTGCCGGGGTGTGGGACCCCGCCAATGTGCCAGCCGCCCCGCGGGCCGTATTGAACGATAGTCCGCCGGTTTGAAGATTGTGATCGCGGCGGGCGCTCATTTCGACAATGACGGTCAGCATTGGCCAGCCGAATCGGCGAAACGCAACGCTGAAACGGTGTATCGCCACGGGAGCTTCGCTCGGTTACGCTGCTTCAGTCCCGGCGCGTCGCAACCTTTCCTTTTCGGAGAATCCCATGGGCCTGGCTTTCCAGAACGAACTGCTCGACGACTTCGGCATGCGGCCGGCCGCCTATATACCCTATGGCGGTGCGGATCTGGGGGAAATTCTGGCGGTGGGCCAGGCGGTGGGGGACGGGGACAACACTGCATTCTTCGAGGCATGGATGGCGGCGGGCGATAGGTTGACCGCCGAGGCGCACGAGGCCGAAAGCCGCAATCTTGTCGCCAGCGCGCGTGAACTGCACCTGCGAGCCAGCGCCTTCTATTGCACGGCGTACCGGCCGCTATATGGCGCGCCGACGGATGTGCGATTGCTGGCGGCCTTTCGCAAGCAGATGGCGGCTTTCGACCGTGGCCTCGCGCTGTCCGCGCATCCGGTCATGCCCGTGGGCATCCCGCTGGACGGCGCGCGTATGCCGGCGTACCTGATTCCGGCCGTCGGTTACGAAACGGACGTCAGACCGCTCGTCATCTTCACCAACGGTTATGACGCCACGGTGACCGATATGTATTTTGCGAGCGCCCTGGCCGCGACGCGCCGGGGCTATCACGCCCTGGTTTTTGACGGGCCAGGGCAGGGCGGCATGCTTTACGAACAGGGCGTGACAATGCGGGCCGACTGGGAGACGGTGGTGGGCGCGGTGGTCGACTACGCGATTACGCTGCCTATCGTGGACGCCAAACGCATCGCACTTAGCGGCTGGAGCCTGGGCGGCCATCTGGCGCCGCGCGCGGCGTCCGGCGAACCCCGGCTGGCGGCCTGCATTGCGGACCCGGGACAACGAAGCCTCGCGGGCTCGTTCCGGCCGTTGGCCGTCAAACTGGGCGCCAGCCCGGAAAGCGCGCAGAACCTGGGTGAGCTGGATCAGCCCGTGGTGGACCGCCTTTGGCAGTTCGTCATGGCCAGCCCCGTGTTGACGTGGAAGTTGGCGCAGCGCGGCTTCTGGGTGCACGGCGTGGACAATCTGCGCGACTACCTCCGAGCGGTCGAGCTGTTCACCCTGGATGGCCGCGTCGATCAGATTACGTGCCCGACCCTCATGACGCTGGCCGAAAACGACCCGTTGGCGGCCAGTACCCAGCAGTTCTTCGACGAATTGCGCTGCCATAAGACGCTGCTGCGCTTTACTGCTCAGGAAGGCGCGGGGGACCATTGCGAATCCGCGAACCGGTCGCTGTTGAACCGTCGCGTGCTGGACTGGCTGGACGGCGTGTTGTAGGGGGGGGCCGGGCCGCGCCCGCCGCGCTGCCTATAATTGCACCGATCCCCGCTTTTTAGACGGCAGTTCTGCCGTGCCTCATGTCGACCTTGCCTTTGCGCGTGCTGTCGGTGATTCCACCGATGACGCAGCTGAATACCCCGTACCCGTCCACCGCCTACCTGACCGGCTTCCTGCGCTCGCGCGAGGTCACCGCGTATCAGGAGGATCTGGCGCTTGCCCTGGTGCTGCGCCTGCTGTCGGCCGATGGCCTGCGCGCCGTCGCGCAGCGAATCGACGCGCTGCCCCTTGAAAAACACACGCAACCGATCCAGGCGTTCGTCGCCATGCAGGCGCGCTATCTGGCCACCATCGGGCCGGTGATCGGCTTTCTGCAAGGCCGCGATCCAACACTGGCGCACCGCATTGCCGGCCGCAACTACCTGCCCGAAGGCCCGCGATTCAGTTCGCTGGACGTCTACCTGGACGAAGAAGGCGGCGATCCGCTGGGGTGGGCGTTTGGTGCGCTGGGCCTGCAGGATCGGGCCAAGCACCTGGCCACGCTGTATCTGAACGACCTGGCCGATGTGTTGCGTGACGCCATCGACCCGCGCTTCGAATTCGTGCGCTATGCCGAATCGCTTGCGGGCAGCCAGCCGACGTTCGACCCGCTGGCAGAGGCGCTGGCTGCACCGATGAACCTGGTGGACGAGACGCTGCGCGAACTGACGGATGCGGCGCTGGCGCGTCACAAGCCGACGATGGTTCTGCTGTCGGTGCCGTTCCCGGGCGCGGTGTATGCAGCCTTTCGCATCGCGCAGGCCATCAAGGCACAGGATCCCTCCATCGTCACCGTGCTGGGCGGCGGCTTCGTCAACACCGAACTGCGCGAACTGAAAGACCCGCGTGTGTTCGATTACTTCGACTTCGTCACGCTGGATGCCGGCGAGCGCCCCTTGCTGGCGCTGCTGGAGCACGTGCAGGGCAAACGGTCGCGCCAGCGCCTGGTGCGCACGTTTGTGCGCGATGCCGACAGCGGCGCGGTGCGGTACGTCAACCTGGTTGAACCGGACGTGGCGTTCGCCGAGGTGGGCACGCCCACGTGGGATGGCCTGCCGCTGGATCGCTACCTGTCGCTGCTGGATATGCTGAACCCGATGAACCGCCTCTGGAGCGATGGCCGCTGGAACAAGCTGACCGTCGCCCACGGCTGTTACTGGAAAAAATGCAGCTTCTGCGACGTGGGGCTGGACTATATCGGCCGTTACGAGGGCGCATCCGCATCCGTGCTGGCCGATCGCATTCAGACCATCGTGGCCGAGACGGGGCAGACCGGCTTTCACTTCGTCGACGAAGCCGCGCCGCCCAAGGCGTTGAAGGCGCTTGCATCCGAGCTGATCGAGCGCAACGCCGGCATCTCGTGGTGGGGCAACATCCGCTTCGAAAAGACCTTCAGCCCGGAACTGTGCGAACTGCTGGCCGACAGCGGCTGCATTGCCGTGTCCGGCGGTCTTGAGGTCGCGTCGGACCGGCTGCTGAACCTGATGAAGAAGGGCGTGTCGATCGACCAGGTGGCTCGCGTGACGCGCGCGTTCAGCGATGCCGGCGTGCTGGTGCACGCCTATCTGATGTACGGCTTTCCGACGCAAACCGTGCAGGACACCGTGGATGCGCTGGAGTACGTGCGCCAGCTGTTTGAAAACGACTGCATCCAGAGCGGGTTCTTTCACCGCTTCGCCTGTACGGTGCATTCACCCGTCGGACTCAACCCGGACGAATACGGCATCACGCTCAAACCCTTGCCCGACGTCACGTTCGCCAAAAACGACGTTGGCTTTCACGACCCCACGGGCGTGGATCACGATGCGCTGGGCAAGGGATTGAAGAAGGCCATCTACAACTTCATGCACGGCATCGGCCTGGAAGAAGACGTGCGCAGCTGGTTCCCGTTCAAGGTGCCGCGCACGACGGTGGCGCGGCACCGCATCGAGCGCGCGCTGAGCCAGCGGGGGTAGTGCTCCAGGCCTGGCTTGCGTAGTTACAGCACGAAGCCGCCATCCGCAGTCAGGCTGGCGCCCGTGATGTAGCCTGCATCGGCCCCGGCCAGGAATGCCGCCAGTCCTGCGATTTCAGTCGATTTGCCCATGCGCCCCAGCGGAATGCGGGGAATGAGCTGCGCTGTCCATTCCGCCGTCAGGTCGGTCTGGATAGGACCCGGCTGGATGTTGTTGACCGTGATGCGGCGTGACGCAAGGTCCAGCGCCGCGCCGCTGACCATCGCGGCGACGGCGGCCTTGGTCATGGCGTAGACGCTGCTGCCGGGCGAGCCGGTCCGGATGGCGGTGTTGCTGCCGATGGTGATGATCCGTCCGCCGTCGCGCATGTTGGCGGCCGATGCCTGGATGGCCAAAAACACGCCGCGCACGTTCACTGCCAGCATCTGGTCCAGCTCGTCGAGCGGGACTGCGCTGATCGGGTTGGCGCGGTAGATGCCGGCGTTGACGACAGCGACACTCAGCGGCCCGAACTGTTGCACGGCGGTGTCCACTGCGCATGCGATGGCTTGCGGGTCGGCGCTGTCGGCTTCAATGGCCAGCGCGCGCCCGCCGCTGGCCTCGATGGACGCGACGACCGCGTTGGCGCTGTCTGCGCGGCTGGCGTACGTTAGCGCCACTGCATAGCCGGCTTCCGCCAGCCTCGCGGCAATGGCGGCGCCGATGCCGCGGGAGCCGCCGAATACGAGCGCGGCAGGGGATTCAAGGGGTGGGATGTGTTCCATGATGTGCACCGTTTTCAGTAGGTGCTTGCATCATCCCGCTGAACCCGCGCCCGCGCACTACCGATTTCAAGTCGCAGTGTGTGCGGCAGGCATCGCGGATACATGACGGTACGATTGCCCGCTGTTTGCGCGCATTTCCCCGCCGTTTTGGCGCAAAGGCGCGCGGAATCTGCTGCTTGATGCCGGCCGTCAGGCGGTCGGTGGCGCATCCGGCACCGTGTTCAGCACCGGCTCGGCGGCTTCGGCGCCGTGTACCGCGTTGGTCAGATCCTCGGTCATTTCGTGATCGAGCGCACCCTGGATCAGGTCGTCGGTGACCCGCAGCTCCACACCCACCGGCGACATCTGCGCCGCAGCTGCAAAGGGCGCCACGGGGGCGGGCGCGGGGCGTTCGTTGCGGCGCCAGACGAAGAAGGTGACCAGCCCCAGGTTCAGCAGCGCAAAGCACCAGAACAGGCCCGCTTCGCCAAACTTTGCCATGACCGGAGAGATCGCCAGCGGACTCAGCGCCGATCCCAGCGAATTGATCAGCAGCAACCCCTGGATCATGCGCACCAGCGCGTCGGCCGGCGCGCGATCGGCCGCGTGGCTGACGGCGACCGGATAGATGGCAAAGACGCCGCCACCCAGCAGAAACAGCAGCGGCATCAACAGCGACGAGCCCGGCGGCAGCATCAGGATCAGCAGGCTGAGCACGGCGCAGAATACAGCCAGCGCGATCAGCACCACCTGCCGGTCGCGCAGATCCGACCAGCGTCCCACCGGATACTGCAGCACCATGGCGCCCAGGATGACAGCGCCCATCATCTTGCCGACCTCGGCAACGTCCAGGCCGATGCGCTGCAGATACAGCGGCAGCAGTGTGTAGACGGCGGCAATCGCCACGCCCGAGCCAAAGCACCCCATCACGCCCGTGGGCGTCATGCGCGCCAGGTGTTGCGGCAACAGCGGCTCGACGCGCTCTACCAGCGGCGACACGCGCGGAATGATCACCATCGGCAGCACGGACAACGACGCCAGGAGGCCGGCCACCATGAACGGCGCCATGTCGCCCAGCCGCGTGATCGCGCCCAGCTCCAGCTGACCCAGCATGCCCGAGCCATACAGCGCGATCATGTACAGCGCCAGCAGCCGGCCGCGCATCTTGGCGTCGCCCGCCAGCAGCAGCCAGCTCTCGACCACCAGAAAGACGCCGACGCTTGCCCAGCCGTTGATCAGGCGCAGCACGAACCACGCCTCGCGATTGAAGATCAGGCCCTGCAGCAGCACCGTCACGGCGATCAGCGACGCAAAGCTGCTGTAGGCGCGGATATGGCCGATGCGCAGGATCAGGCGGTCATTGAAGATCGCGCCCAGCGTCAAACCGATGAAGTACGACGACGAAATGATGCCGACCACCGTGGCCGATTCGCCGGCGGCGTCCAACTGTAGGGTCGTGAGGGAAGAGATGAAAGCGTTGCCGATGCAGACAACGAACAAGCCAAGAAGGGGCCCGAGCACAAGGCCCAACAACTGCCGAGACATGAAATCCTCGATTTCCAGAACAGCGAAAAGCATCCGGTGCAACCGGACAAACGATCAATAGGGTTTGGGGGAATGCGTCATGGTTCGCCTGGAGAAATAAGGCCCCCCACGCCGCGCGCGTTCCGCGCTAGCTGCCCCCCCGAGGG
>DMTA01000338.1 GCA_003454835.1 Achromobacter sp.
GCCCGACGCGCCCCATGCGATTCGCCGCGCTTCCAGCAGGGTCACATTGCGGCCGCGCCGCGCCAGTTCCAGCGCGGTGGACAGGCCGGCCAGCCCCGCCCCGATCACGCAGACGTCGGCGCTGGCCGCGCCCGCCAGCGGCGGATAGTAGGTGTCGCCGTCGGCGAGCGTGCGCTTGTAATAGGTGTCGATGTACTCGGAGACCATGGTGTCGGCTCAGTGCAGGCCCGCGCCTTGCAGGCCCCCAGTCAGGCGCTTTTCCAGCCAGTTGGCCAGGCGCAGGAGCGGGTAGCAGTAGATGAAATAGATGGCGGCGATCATGCCGTAGATGAACAGCGATTTGGCCGGGAAGGTGATGATGAAGACTTCGCCCTGACGCGTGAGTTCAGTGATGCCGACCACGGAAAGGATCGCGGTGCTTTTGATCAGCATGACGTAGACGCCGCTCATGGGCTGCACGATCAGGCGCATGGCCTGCGGCAGGATCACCAGCCACAGGATCTGCAACGGGCGCAGGCCCAGCGTCATCGCGCCTTCGGTCTGGCCGCGCGGCACGGCCTGGATGGCGCCCATGACGATCTCCGCCACGTAGCAGGACGTGTACACCGACAGCGCCACGAAGGCCGCGGTGCCGGAATCCCAGTGCAGCATTTCGATGCCGGAGCTGGGAAGCACGAAGTAGACGATGTAGAGCTGCACCAGAAACGGCGTGCCGCGCAGGATGTGGATATACAGCCCCAGGATCTGATGCACGCCGCGGATGCGGTAGCTGCGGATCACGCCGATCACAAAGCCCAGCAGCGAGCCGGCGATGATGGCCACGAAGGAAATCTTCAGCGTCTCCCAGAAGCCCTTGAGCAGAAAAGGCAGCACGACGCCGGCGGTGGAAAGATAGGAGTCCAGCATGATTACCTCGCGTTCCAGGCCGGGCCGGCCAGCCACAGGCTGACGCCCTTGGACAGCAGCAGCATGACGCAGTAGATCAGCAGATAGCCCGCCGCGATGGTCAGGAAGGCTTCGTTGGGCACGATGCGTTCGCTGTTCATCTGCACGCCCGCGGCAACCAGTTCAAACACCGTGATCAGCGACAGCAGCGAGGTGTCCTTGATCAGCACGGCGGTCTGGCCCAGCAGCGGCGGCAGCGTGTTGGCGAAGGCCTGCGGCAGCACCACGTAGCGCAGGCGCTGGTGGTAGTTCATGCCGCAGGCCTTGGCGCCTTCGATCTGGCCGCGCGGCACGGACTCGATGCCGACGCGGATGATTTCGCTCATGTAGGCGGCGTGGTGCAGCGTCATGGCGAGGATGCCCAGCACCATCTCGCTCCAGCCCTTGGCGCCCGGCACCAGGTACGGCACCGCGTAATAGACCAGGTAGATCTGCACGAGCAGCGGCGTGGAGCGCACGAATTGCACATACGCCGCCACCGGGCGCCACACCGCGCCGCGGGACGACATATGCGCAAGCGCCAGCGGAACCCCGGCCAGCACCGACAGCACCAGGCTTGCGCCCGCCGCGATCAGGGTATTGGCCAGGCCTTCGGCAAATTGGCCCGTGTACTGGCTGACAATGCGCCAGTTATAGAAATCGATCAGCCAGTCCATGGGCGGTCCCGTCTCCGATCAGTGGTCTTTCTTCCAATCGGTGGAGTACCAGTACTGCACCAGTTCCGGCAGCGAGTTGTCGGCGGTCTTCAGCGTCTGCCAGTTGTCCAGCCAGAACTTCAGGCGGAACGCGTTGGGGCCGACGGCAAACGCCAGGGGCTCGCGCACCATCACGCCCTCCAGCACCCGCAGGTTGCCGAAGTCGACGAGAAACTGGTTGGCGGTGGACAGCGACATGATGCCGGCATCCAGCCGGCCGCTGGACAACGCCTGGCCAACCGGCGCGCTGCCGCCCGAGAACTCCTTGAGCGTGGCCGTGGGCAGCATCTTCTTGCCGACTTCGGCGTAGGTGCTGGCGCCCAGTGCGCCGACGGTGACGCCGGACTTGTTCAGTTCGGCGAAGTTCTTGTACGGGGAATCCTTGGGCACCACGGCGACGGTGTCGGCGTAGAACATCGGCAGCGAGAACAGCACCTGCGCGGCGCGCTGCGGCGTGGGCGTCATGTCGGCGGCCACCATGTCGGCCTTGCCCGACAACAGCGCAGGCAAGAGGCCCTTCCATTCGTAATCCTGCAGCACCAGCTTCACGCCCAGGTCGTCAGCCATGCGCTTGGCGACTTCCACGGCCAGCCCCGTGCGCTTGCCCGTCTTGTCCATGAAGCTCATCAGCGGCCCGGAGGTCTGCACCGCCACGCGCAATTCACCGCGCTTGATGATGTCGGAAAGTTCGTCCGCCTGTGCCGGCAGGGCCACGGTGGCGGCCGCCAGGGCGACGCTGGCCACGCCCAGCCATTGTTTGATTTTCAACATTGCTAACCCCTTTGGTGATTGGACCCATATCGTTCCGGGCAAGGCACATCGCGCCGGCAGCGCCCGGATAAGCCGGACCGGCGGGACTACAGAATCTTTTCCAGGAAGGCGCGGGTGCGCGCCTCTTTGGGATGGCCGAACACTTCGTCGGGCGTGCCCATCTCCACGATGCGGCCCGCGTCCATGAAGAGCGCGCGGTCGCCCACGTCGCGGGCGAAGCCCATTTCGTGCGTCACCACCGCCATCGTCATGCCGTCGCGCGCCAGGGCGCGCATCAGTTCAAGAATGCCGCCCACCGTTTCCGGATCAAGCGCCGACGTGGCCTCGTCAAACAGCATCAGTTGCGGGTCCATCGCCAGCGCGCGCGCAATCGCCACGCGCTGCTGCTGGCCGCCGGACAATTGGCTGGGATAACGGTCGCCGAATTCCGCCATGCCGACGCGGCCAAGGAGATCGCGGGCGTAACGCTCGGCATCGGCACGGCTGCGCCCGCGCACCACGCGCTGGGGTAGCGCCACGTTGTCGAGCGCGGTACGGTGCTGGAACAGGTTGAAGTGCTGGAACACCATGCCGACGTCGGTGCGCCAGCGGTTGACGTCGGTGGCCGGATCCGTCAGCGACACGCCATTGACGCGGATCGTGCCGCTGTCGATGCTTTCCAGGCCGTTCAGGGTGCGCAGCAAGGTGCTCTTGCCCGAGCCGGACGGTCCGACCACCACCATCACCTCGCCGCGTTCGAGTTGGCAATCGATGCCGTCCAGCGCCAGATGCGGGGGATGCCCGTCGCGCTGATAGGTCTTTTTGACTGCCTGAACAACGAGCAACGGTTCCGCCACGAATTCACCTTCAGGTGCAGTGCGCGCGGAGCTGTCTGATGATCAGCCGCTCGCACTGGCGTTTCAAGGAGGCCAGCAAAGGGCGCCTCAAAAATATTTCGCATTTCACGTCATAGTTTCGTATAGTAAATTTTTTTCCAGAATCGCCACTTAGGCATAACCCTTAAGCGAAGACGCTGACTTCGCAAGGCATTGAAGGAACCGGCATGGACACTCCTCAAGACATCCTGCGCAATCTCGGACTCAATTCCAGTGCGCTCACCGGGGGCACCCTGATCGCCCGCAGCCCGATCGACGGCGCCGAACTGGCGCAGGTGCATGAGCACACGGTGGCCCAGGCCCACGCCGCCATCACCCGCGCGCGGCAAGCCAGCCTGGCATGGCGTGACGTCCCCGCCCCCCGCCGCGGCGAATTGCTCCGCCTGTTCGGCGAAACCCTGCGCCAGCACAAGCAGGAACTCGGCCGCCTCGTCAGCCTGGAAGCCGGCAAGATCGTTGCCGAGGGCGAAGGCGAAGTGCAGGAAATGATCGACATCTGCGACTTCGCCGTCGGCCTGTCGCGCCAGCTCTACGGCCTGACCATCGCCTCCGAGCGCCCCGGCCACCGCATGATGGAAACGTGGCATCCGCTGGGCGTCGTCGGCGTCATCAGCGCCTTCAACTTCCCCGTCGCCGTCTGGTCCTGGAACGCCGCGCTGGCGCTCGTGTGCGGCAACGCCGTCGTCTGGAAGCCCTCGGAAAAGACCCCCCTCACCGCCCTTGCCTGCCAGGCCCTCTTCGCGCCGGCCGTGCAGCGCTTTGGCGACGCCCCCGCCGGCCTGTCCGAAGTCCTGATCGGCGGCCGCGAGGTCGGCGAGGCCCTGGTCGACTCGCACACCGTCGCGCTGGTGTCCGCCACCGGCTCCACCCGCATGGGCCGCCAGGTCGGCCCGCGCGTCGCACAACGCTTCGGCCGCGTCCTGCTTGAACTGGGCGGCAACAACGCCATCATCGTCGGCCCCACCGCCGACCTCGACATGGCCGCCCGCGGCATCGTCTTCGGCGCCATCGGCACCGCCGGCCAGCGCTGCACCACCACCCGACGCCTGATCGTCCACAAAAGCGTCGCCGACGAATTGGTCCAGCGCCTGCACAAGGCCTACGCCAGCGCCCCCATCGGCAACCCGCTAGACAGCGGCAACCTCGTCGGCCCCCTGATCGACCGCGCCTCCTTCGACGCCATGCAGGCCGCCCTGACGGCCGCCCGCGAACAGGGCGGCAAGGTCACCGGCGGCGAGCGCGTCCTGGCCGATCAATACCCCGACGCCTGGTACGTGCGCCCCGCCATCGCGGAAATGCCCGGCCAGACCGACGTCGTCTGCCACGAAACCTTCGCGCCCATCCTGTACGTCATGCGCTACAAGGACTTCGGCGACGCGCTCGCCATGCAGAACGGCGTACCCCAAGGCCTGTCGTCCGCCATCTTCACCAACGACCTGCGCGAAGCCGAAACCTTCCTGTCCGCCGCCGGCTCCGACTGCGGTATCGCCAACGTCAACATCGGCACCTCCGGCGCCGAAATTGGCGGCGCCTTTGGGGGTGAAAAGGAAACAGGCGGCGGGCGCGAGTCCGGCTCGGATTCGTGGCGCAACTACATGCGGCGCGCGACGAACACGATCAACTATTCGCGCAATCTGCCGCTGGCGCAGGGGATCAAGTTCGGGGAATAACCCCGATTGCCCGTACCGCGCTCGGGCTTGCAACAAGCCCGAGCGCGGCCAAACATCTGCCCGCAAGCCCCGGGTCCGCGCCCGGCCATGGGCCTCCACACCACCCAGCACATCGCCCCGCGCATTGTCGACAACGCGCGGGGTTTTCGCATTTTTTACAGCCCATACATACGATTAGTCTGATTTACAAACTGTTGCCAGGGACGGTGCTACATTGCCTGATCACAAAAATCAGATACATCCTCAATGACCTCCCGCCGTCCTTTTCACCGCTCTCCCACCCCCCGCCTCCTTGCCGCCATTCTGGCCTTGAGCGCGGCCGGTTCCGCCGCGGCAGGCGTGTCATATCGGCTGGACCGCCCCTCCGCGGCGCCCGGCGAGACCGTCACCATCGAGGCCGTTTTCTTCAACGAAGGCGGCTCGCGCGTCGACTGGCAGGCTCCGCCTGAACTCGTCCTGCAATGGCGCAGCCCCGACGGCCAGATCGTCCGCAGCCTCGCAAAACTGAAAAGCGGCCGCGATAACTACAGCGTGCCCGTCAACAACTTCGCGCGCATGTCCTGGTCCGCCGAAGTGCCCGCGACCGCACGCGGCCTGCAAGCCGTCTCCATCGAAGGCCAACCGTCCATGATGGCGCTCGACGCCACCGGCCGAGACAGCGGCACGCTGGCCACCACGCCCGCCCAGACACCCGTCGTCGACGCCCGCAGCGGCCAACCCGTCCCG
>DMTA01000339.1 GCA_003454835.1 Achromobacter sp.
GGGGGCCCGCCCCCCCCCGCCGCAGCGCCGACCGCATCGTCCAAGGCGCGCCGCTGGCCGCCCGCATCAATAAACGCTTGTCCGCCAGGCTCGCCACCGGCGCCGCCTTGACCGAGGACGAGTATCGCGATTATTTCTCCTATGCTGAAAGCCGGGACCACAGAGAGGGCGTGCGCGCCTTCCTGGCCGGCGAAGACCCTTCCTTTTCCGGAGACTAGACAGGTGAGCAACGCCAACCTATACGCTGTCCTGCAAGGCGGCTTTCCCAAAGACCGCAGCAAAGTCGCGCTCGAGACGCCCGACCTCCAATACACCTGGGACGACATCGACCGCGCGACCGCGTGCCTGGCGAACCTGCTGCAATCGCTGAACCTGCCGGACGGCGCGCGCGTCGCCGTGCAGGTCGAGAAGTCGCCCGAGGCGCTGCTGCTGTACCTGGCCACGCTGCGCGCAGGCCTCGTGTATCTGCCGCTGAACACCGCCTATCGCGAATCCGAAATCGAATACTTCCTGGGCAACGCCGAGCCGTCCGTGGTGGTCTGCGCCAGCAAGAACCTGGACTGGGTCAAGCGCGCCGCCGACAAGGCCAACTGCCCGCACGTCTACACGCTGGACGAGGACCGCACCGGCACGCTGCTGGACGCGGCCGGCGGCCTGTCCCAGACCTTCAAGACCGTTGAAAGCAAGCCGGACGACCTGGCTGCCATCTTGTACACGTCCGGCACGACGGGCCGCAGCAAGGGCGCGATGCTGTCGCACGGCAACCTGGCGGCCAACGCGCGCACCCTGCACGAATACTGGGGCTGGCGCGAGGACGACGTGTTGCTGCACATGCTGCCGATCTTCCACGTGCACGGTCTGTTCGTCGCATCGCACGGCGCGCTGCTGGCGGGCGCGCGGATGATCTGGCTGCCCAAGCTGGACGCCGACCAGGCGCTGCACTATCTGCCGCAAAGCACCGTGATGATGGGCGTGCCGACGTACTACGTGCGTCTGCTTGCCGATCCGCGCTTCAATCGCGACGTCTGCGCCAACATGCGCCTCTTCATCTCGGGCTCGGCGCCGCTGCTGGCCGAGACGTTCTCGGACTTCAAGGAACGCAGCGGCCATCCCATTCTTGAGCGCTACGGCATGAGCGAGACCGTCATGCTGACCTCCAATCCGTACGACGCCGCGCTGGGCGAGCGCCTGGCCGGCACGGTCGGCCGCGCCTTGCCTGGCGTGGATGTCCGGGTGGTCGACGACGCCGGCAAGCCGCTGGCGCCAGGCGAGATCGGCAACGTGCAGGTGCGCGGCCCCAACGTGTTCTCGGGCTACTGGCGCATGCCGGAAAAGACCCGCGAGGAATTCACCGAAGACGGCTGGTTCAAGACCGGCGACGTGGGCCGCTGGGGCGGCGAGTCCGCCGGCCGCACGGCGCCGGACGACTACTTGTCCATCGTCGGCCGCAGCAAGGACCTGATCATCTCCGGCGGCTACAACGTGTACCCCAAGGAGATCGAGACGCTTATCGACGACATGCCGGGCGTGTCGGAGTCGGCGGTGATCGGCGTGCCGCATCCGGACTTCGGCGAGGCCGTGGTGGCCGTCGTGGTGCCCAAGGACGGCGCGACGCTGGACGCCTCGGCCATGCAGG
Organism: Achromobacter sp.; assembly: GCA_003454835.1. Lineage (GTDB taxonomy): Bacteria > Pseudomonadota > Gammaproteobacteria > Burkholderiales > Burkholderiaceae_B > Achromobacter. The sequence goes on from DMTA01000339.1 coordinate 1,637, forward strand.
CGGAGTTGAAGAGCCGCATCGCCAACTTCAAGGTGCCCAAGCGCGTTCACATCATCGACCAGTTGCCGCGCAATACGATGGGCAAAGTGCAGAAGAACGTGCTGCGCGACACCTACAAGGCGCTGTAGGACTTATCGAAGCCGGTCCCCCCCGGGGCCGGCTTTTTCACCGCATTCATTCACCGCATCAATCCACGGCAGCCAAGGAGACGCACCCCCATCCAATGCACCGATAAGACTTGCCCGCCGCATTCAGAAGAAAAAAATATCTCAGCGACGAGACGCCAAAAAACAGGCGCCGTCCCCCGATGCAGCAAGAGGAGACAAAATGACTTATCGCACCACCGCCGCGGCCGTGTTCGCCGTGGCAGCCCTGGGTTTCGGCGGCGTTGCCGCCGCGCAATGGCCCGAACGCCCCATCACGCTGATCGTTCCGTTTCCCGCCGGCGGCGGCACGGACACGTTCGCCCGTCCGCTGGCCGCGCAGCTCACCACGCAGCTTGGCCAGACGGTGGTCATCGACAACAAGGGCGGCGCGGGTGGCACCGTCGGCGCCGGCGTGGCGGCCAAGGCCAAGCCGGACGGCTACACGTTCTTCATGGGCGGCGCGCACCATGCGCTGGCGCCTTCCCTTTACAAGAGCCTGAGCTACAACATCCAGAAGGATTTCGTGCCGGTCGCGCTGGTCGCGCAGCCGCCGCAGGTCGTCGTCATCAACGCAAGCAAGTTGCCGGTCAAGACCTTGCAGGAGTTCATCGATTACGCCAAGAAACGCCCCGGTGAAATCAACTTCGGCACGGCGGGCAAGGGCAGCACGCACCACCTGGCCGGCGAGTTGTTCGCGATGCAGACGGGGGTCAAGCTGGTGGACGTGCCGTATCAGGGGGCGGGTCCCATGCTGTCGGCGCTGATCGGCGGTCAGGTGGATCTGGCGTTCGACGGGCTGGGTTCGTCGGCCGGGCACATCCGCGCCGGCGCGATCAAACCGCTGGCGGTGGCCGCCACCGAACGTTCGCAATCGCTGCCCGACGTACCCACGGCTGCCGAAGCTGGCGTGCCGAACTACGTCGTGTCGACCTGGTATGCGATCTGGGCGCCTGCGGGCACGCCCAAGGAAGCCACGGAACGGATGGCCGCCGAGATCACCAAGGCGCTGAATACGCCCAAGCTGAAGGAAACCTGGGCGGGCAACGGCACCGGTGTGCCCACGCTGACCGGCGCCGAGTTCGGCAAGTTCGTCGACAGCGAAGTCCAGCGCTGGGCCAAGGTCGTCAAGGACTCCGGCGTTACGCTGGACTAAGCGGCTGGACTAAGCGGCTGGACTAAGCGGCCGCATTAAGCAGCAGCACTAAGCAGCAGCACTAAGCGGCTGCAATAAGCCGCATCAGCGCCAATCGCTGGCCTGGCTGAGCCGGGCCAGCTGGTCGCGCGTCAGCGTCAGGCTGGCGGCCTTGACCAGTTCGTCCAGCTGGGCGAGCGAGGTGGCGCTGACGATGGGCGAGGTGATGCCCGGTTGCGCGATCTGCCAGGCCAGTGCGGCCTGCGCGGGCGTGCAGCCGGCGTCCTCGGCCACCTCGTCCAGCGCCTTCAGGATGCGATAGCCGCGATCGTTCAGATACGTGTCCACGATCTTTTTGCCGCGCGCGCTCTTGCCCGCGTCTTCGGGGCCACGGTACTTGCCGCTGAGAAATCCGCTTGCCAGCGCAAAATAATTGATCGTGCCCATCTGCTGAGTCTTCACCAGGCTTTGCAGGCCGGATTCGAAGGGCTCGCGCGTGTACAGGTTGTACTCGGGCTGAATGCTCTCGTAACGCGGCAGGCTGTGGCGTTCGCTGGCGATCAGCGCTTCCGACAGCCGCACGGCTGTGTAGTTGGACGCGCCGATCGCACGCACCTTGCCCGCTTCGATGTGCTTGGCGTATTCGGCCAGCGTGTCGGTCAGCGGCGTGTCCGGGTCGTCCTGGTGCGATTGGTACAGGTCCACATAGTCCGTCTGCAATCGCGCCAGCGATGCGTCCAGCGAGCGGCGGATGTAGGCGGGCGACAGGCCTTTCTGGCCCGGCCCCATCTCCATGCCGACTTTGGTCGCAATCAGCACCTGGTCGCGCTTGCCCGAGCGCTTGAGCCACTTGCCGATCAAGGTTTCGGATTCGCCGCCCTGGTTGCCGGGGACCCAGCGCGAATACATGTCGGCCGTGTCGATGAAATTCAGGCCGGCGTCCACCAGCGCATCCAGCAGAGAAAAGGTGCCGGCCTCGTCGACGGTCCAGCCGAAGACGTTGCCGCCGAAAGTAAGGGGGGGGACCTGCAGGCCGGATCGGCCCAATGCGCGTTTGATCATGGCTAGCCTCGGGATGCCGTCGGGCGGGCGCGCGGAACGGGATGAACGGCGTTCGCCCGGCGGTTGTCAGTATATTCACGCTGTCGCACCGGGGGGGCGTCGCACCGGGGGCCGCTGCACCGGGCTGCACCGGAGTCCGCCGCACCGGAGTCCGCCGCACCGGGGGCCATCGCACCGCGGCGGGGCAGGTCCGTATGGATGCACCATTACAGGGATTCCCCCCAAGTCCATTTGGTGGACGGCACGTTAGACTATACGGCTTTGTGGCAGGACAAACGGATCAAAAACCCGCGCCCGCCATGAAGCAACCGGCACATTCAACAAGCAACACCCAGGGTTCAAGGAGCAAACATATGCTGATCGGAAAAAAACATTTTCTGACGGTTGGCGCGATGGCGCTGGCGATGGCCATCGCCGCGCCGGTCGCCGCGCAGCAAAAGTCCGTCGCGGTGACCGCCATCGTCGAGCATCCGGCGCTGGACGCCGTGCGTGACGGGGTGCAAGACGCCCTCAAGCAAGCCGGCTACGAGCCGGGCAAGAACCTGAAGTGGCAATACCAAAGCGCGCAGGGCAATAACGGCACCGCCGCGCAGATCGCCCGCAAGTTCGTCGGCGACCGCCCGGACGCCATCGTCGCGATCGCCACGCCGTCGGCGCAGGCCGTCGTGGCCGCCACCAAGGACGTGCCGGTGGTGTATTCCGCCGTGACCGATCCGGTTGCCGCGCAACTCGTGTCCAGCATGGACGCCTCGGGCACCAATGTGACCGGCGTGTCGGACCTGCTGGCGCTGGATAAGCAGGTTGAACTCATCAAGAAGATCCTTCCCAACGCCAAGCGCGTCGGCATCGTCTACAACCCGGGCGAGGCCAATTCGGTCGTGGTCGTCAAGAAGCTCCAGGAAATCCTGCCCAAGTCGGGCATGAGCCTGGTCGAAGCCGCCGCCCCGCGCTCGGTGGACGTGGCGTCCGCCGCCCGCAGCCTGATCGGCAAGGTCGACGTCATCTACACCAACACCGACAACAACGTCGTGTCGGCGTATGAGTCGCTGGTCAAGGTGGGCAACGACGCCAAGATCCCCCTGATCGCGTCGGACACCGACAGCGTCAAGCGCGGCGGCATCGCCGCCCTGGGCATCAACTACCGCGATCTGGGCGTGCAGACCGGCAAGGTCGTCGTGCGCATCCTGAAGGGCGAGAAGCCCGGCGCGATTCCGTCTGAAACCAGCTCCAAACTTGAGCTGTACGTGAATCCGGGCGCGGCCGCCAAGCAGGGCGTGACCCTGCCCGAGGCGCTGATCAAGTCCGCCGCGGTGGTCGTGAAATAATACGGCGCTAAATCGGCCCCGCCATGCCTATCCGGCGTGCGCGGGGTTTTTCTTGCGTTTTTCGTGGTGTGCTTACCCGATGTTCCACAGGGCGGCAGCGTTCACAAGATGCTCGCGGCCCGGCTTTCGTTTCTTATCTTGATTGGATCTGACCCATGTCATTGTTCTCGTTGTTAGGCGCGCTGGAGATCGGCTTGATCTTCAGTCTGGTGGCCTTGGGCGTGTTCATCTCCTTTCGCCTGCTGCGCTTCCCGGACCTGACCGTGGACGGCAGCTTTCCGCTGGGCGGCGCAGTCTGTGCGACGCTGATCGCCTCGGGCACCGATCCGTTTTCCGCGACCATCATTGCAACCATTGCGGGCGCCGCGGCCGGGCTGGTCACGGGCTGGCTGAACGTCAAGCTCAAGATCATGGATCTGCTCGCCAGCATCCTGATGATGATCGCGCTGTATTCGATCAACCTGCGCATCATGGGCAAGCCCAACGTGCCGCTGATCACCGAACCCACCGTCTTCACGATTCTGCAGCCTGCGTGGATTTCCGACTACGTCGCCCGCCCATTGCTGCTTATCGTCATCGTCATCTTGTGCAAGCTGGCGCTGGACTGGTTCTTCGCGACGCAAACCGGCCTTGCCGTGCGTGCCACCGGTTCCAACGGCCGCATGGCCCGCGCGCAAGGCGTGAACACCGGCCGCATGATTCTCGGCGGCATGGCGCTCTCCAACGCGCTGGTCGCGCTGGCCGGCGCGCTGTTCGCACAGACGCAGGGTGGTTCCGACATCTCGATGGGCATCGGCACCATCGTGATCGGCCTGGCCGCAGTGATCGTCGGCGAAAGCATCCTGCCGTCGCGCAAGCTGGTGCTGGCCACGCTGGCCGTCATCATCGGCGCCATCGTCTACCGCTTTTTCATCGCCCTGGCGCTCAACAGCGATTTCATCGGCCTGAAGGCGCAGGACCTGAACCTCGTCACCGCGGTGCTCGTCACGATCGCCCTGGTCATCCCCATGCTCAAGCGCCGTCTGGTCGGCAAGAAGGGGCGCTGATATGTTGTCCGCAAAAGACCTGAAAATCACCTTCAACGCGGGTACGCCGATCGAGACCCGCGCCCTGCGCGGCCTCACGCTGGAAATCCCGTCGGGCCAGTTCGTGACCGTGATCGGCTCCAACGGCGCGGGCAAGTCCACGTTCCTGAACGCCGTGTCGGGCGACCTGCCGGTCGATTCCGGCCGCATCGACATCAACGGCGTGGACGTGACGCGCCAGCCCGTGTGGGCGCGCGCCGGCAGCGTGGCCCGCGTGTTCCAGGACCCGATGGCGGGCACCTGCGAAGACCTGACCATCGAAGAAAACATGGCGCTGGCGCAGATGCGCGGCGCGTCGCGCGGCTACAGCCGCGCCGTCAAGGCCTCGATGAAAGCGGGCTTTCGCGAGCGCCTCGCCACGCTGGGCCTGGGCCTGGAGAACCGCCTGACCGACCGCATCGGCCTGTTGTCCGGCGGCCAGCGTCAGGCGGTCAGCCTGCTGATGGCGGCGCTGCAGCCCTCGCGCATCCTGCTGCTGGACGAACACACCGCCGCGCTCGACCCGCGCACTGCGGACTTCGTGCTGCAACTGACCGCGCGCATCGTGGCGGAAAACCAGCTCACCACCATGATGGTCACGCACAGCATGCGCCAGGCGCTGGACGTTGGCGACCGCACCGTCATGCTGCACCAGGGCCAGGTCGTGCTGGACGTGTCCGGCGACGAGCGCCGTGGCATGGACGTGCCGGACCTGCTGGCCATGTTCGAGCGGGTGCGGGGCGAGAAACTGTCGGACGATGCCCTGTTGCTGGGGTGACGACGACACAACGCGTTCAAAAACGCGGTCAGGAAAACGCGGTTCCTTAGGGACCGCGTTTTTTTTTGCCCGGCAGACTGCCGGTCCTTTGCTACCATCGCCGCCTTGAAAAATCCGATGATCGAGCGCAGCAACGATGGAAACCAGCCAGGCGTCAATTGACGGTGTGTACAGCAAGATGGCGCAGAACGGGTGGGATACGTTCGCGCCGTTGAAGTGGGGCTACTACTTCATGGCCGGCTGGGAAGAGGCGCTGAAATTCATCTACCGCGAAATCGCCGACAGCAAGTACCGGTTGGAAAGCCTCCACCACTCTGAAGGCGAGGAGGGCGGCTGGACGATGTTCGTGAGCAAGGTCGAGACCCTGCCCGCGGACAAGCTGTTCCGACGCTGCATGGCTTTTAACGATCTGGCCGATGAGCACGGTGCGCTGTTTGACGGCTGGGACGTGGAACAGGTTGCGTAAAGCCTAGATGAAGCGGCCGGGCCGGAAGGCCGTGTGGCGCGATGCGGCGGCGCTGTCCAGCATCAATTCCGCCAGCACCTTTGCCGTGCCCGGCGCCGTGCTGAACCCGATGTGCTGATGCCCCAGCGCCAGCCACAGGCCGG
>DMTA01000341.1 GCA_003454835.1 Achromobacter sp.
GCGCGTAGGTCTCCAGAAGGCGGCGCAGCAGGCCGGCCGCCACGGGCGTCGCGCGAACGTTGGCGGACAGCCCCGGCACATCAAGGTTTTCGGCAGCGTAGCGGCGGCCATAGCGATCGAGATGAGCCCGGATGAAGTCCGGGCCGAACTCGGGGTGGAACTGGGTGGAAAAGACGTTGCGGCCGATGCGGATCATCTGGTGTTCGTCCAGATCCGAGCGCGCCAGCACCGCCGCGCCTGCGGGTAGTTGCAACACGGTCTGCGCATGCAGCATCTGGGCCGGGAACGTCGTCGGCACGCCGGCCATGAGCTGATCGCCGCCGGCCGTCGGCAGCAATTCGACGGTCTGGGTGCCGACCTCGCGGCCCGCCGGGTTGTAGCCGACCTTGCCGCCGAACGCGTGCGCCAGCAGCTGATGGCCATAGCAGACGCCGAACATGGGCAGGCCGGCTTCGAGGGCATCGCGCAGCCAGGCAGCGGTGTCTTCGCTCCAGGGTTCCTTGTCGGAGACCATGGCGGGCGAACCGGTGATCAAAGCGGCACGGTAGCTGGAGGGCGCCTGCGGACGCTGGCCTTCATAGACTGCGACGATTTCGACGGCGCTGGCGGCCAGACCGGCCGCCAACATGATCTGTTCGGCATAGCCGCCGAACTGGCTTTTGAGCGTGTCGTCCGGATCGCCGGTGTGCAGGATCAGGACGGGGAGAGCAGAAGGAGTTGCAGCGGTCATAAAAGCATGTGCGTGGATGAGGACGGCGCGCAGGTCCCGCGACCCGGCGCGCCAGGGGCACATCATAATCCACCGAAAATGTTCCTGTCGGCGCACGACATGCCCCGCTCCGTCCCGGAAATACGTACAATCCGCCCAGACACTCATCCTTACAGACGATCTTGAGACTATGTGGATTTGGCTAGGATTGGCCGCGCTGGCCCTCATCGGCGAGCTGGCGACGGGAACCTTCTATTTGCTGCTGGTCGCCTTGGGTCTGGCGGCGGGCGGCATCGCCGCCTGGTTGAATGCGGGCCTGCAATGGGAGCTGGTGGCGTGTGGCGTCGTGCTGCTCTTGGGCCTCTTGGTGTTGCGCAAGACCCGGGTGCTGAAAAAGCGCGAGGTCAATTCCGCCCGTAACGCCGACGTCAACCTGGATATCGGCCAGACCGTCACCGTCGAGGCCTGGTCGGACAGCGGGGCGGCGCGCGTCTGGTACCGCGGCGCGCATTGGCAGGCTGAACTGGCCAAGGGTCACGCCGCCCACCCCGGCGAACACACCATTACCGAATTGCGCGGCTCGATCCTCGTGCTTACTCCCAAGCGCGGCGGTTCGGCATAGCAGAACGCGCCCGCGCAGCGCCGCGGGCAATCGCTGGAACCCTGGCCGGCATGGCGGGGCAAGCCGGCGCATCCACTCGAAAAGAGGCTACACACCATGATCGATACTTCAACCATCGTGCTGCTTGTCATCGTCGCACTGGCGATCCTGATCGTCGTCAAAGCGATCGCCATCGTGCCGCAGCAGCATGCCTGGGTGGTCGAACGGCTGGGCAAGTTCGACCGGGTCCTGTCGCCGGGCGCCGGGTTCGTGATTCCCTTCATTGAACGCGTGGCCTACAAGCATTCGCTGAAGGAAATCCCGCTGGACGTGCCCAGCCAGGTCTGCATCACGCGCGACAACACGCAGCTTCAAGTCGACGGTGTGCTGTACTTCCAGGTCACCGACCCGATGCGCGCGTCGTATGGTTCGTCCAATTACATTTCGGCGATCACGCAGCTTGCCCAGACAACCCTGCGTTCGGTCATCGGCAAGATGGAATTGGACCGCACCTTTGAAGAGCGCGATTCCATCAACAGCAACATCGTGTCGTCGCTGGACGAGGCGGCGCTGAACTGGGGCGTGAAGGTGCTGCGCTACGAAATCAAGGACCTGACGCCGCCCAACGAAATCCTGCGTTCGATGCAGGCGCAGATCACCGCCGAACGCGAGAAGCGCGCGCTGATCGCCGCCTCCGAGGGCCGCCGCCAGGAACAGATCAACATCGCCACCGGCGAACGCGAAGCCGCCATTGCGCGTTCCGAGGGCGAGAAGCAGGCGCAGATCAACCAGGCGCAGGGCGAGGCCGCCGCCGTGCTGGCGATCGCCGAAGCCACCGCCAAGGCCATCACCCAGGTCGCCGATGCCGTGCGTCAGCCGGGCGGCATGGAAGCCGTGAACCTGAAGGTCGCCGAGCGCTACGTCGAGGCGTTCGGCAACGTGGCCAAGGAAGGCAACACGTTGATCCTGCCGGCCAACCTGTCCGACGTGGGCGGCATGATCGCCTCCGCCATGACCATCGTGAAGTCCACGCGCAACACCTGATTCCGCGCCTCGCGGCGCGCCGCCCATGATCGCTCCCGTTAATTTGCTTCTGATAGCAGCGCTGGCGGGAGTGCTTTCCCTTTGCGTTCTGGGGTCTCTGGCGCGCAGCGGCATGGCCGGCATCCGCGAAACCATCCGCGCCAACTTGCTCACGCTGTTGGCGTTTTCTACTTTTGCGCTGCAGAACACCAAGGCGCCGCTATGGGCATCCATCCTGGTGCCCAACACGGCCATCGCGCTTGCCCTCTGTGCGTACTACGCGGGCGTGCGCCGCCTGCTCGGGCTGGCGGTGCCCCGGCATCTGATGACGCTGGGCAGTGTGGCCGCGCTGTCGGTCGTGGCGGTCTATACGTACGTGGACTGGCAGGTGGGGCCGCGCATCGTGGCGATGTCGCTGCTGCAGATGGGGTTCATGCTGGCCGTGGCCATCGTCGTTCAGCGCAACATGCCGGCGCACCGTTCGCGCTACAGCTATCGTTTCGTGTGGGTGGTGACGCTGATCTCCGCCTTGGTCTGCGCGCTTCGCGCTGCGGTCTACCTGTTCGAGCTGGACATGGTGTCGGCCTTTCTGGAACCCTCTGTGTGGAGCGTCGCCTTCCTGACGCTGGGGGTGCTGATCATGCCTTGCCTGACGCTGGGCACCATCATGATCATCCACGACCGCATGCTGGCCGATCGCGAACAAGAAGCCAACACCGACTTCCTGACCGGTCTGATGTCGCGCAAGGCGTGGTGGCTGCAGGCCGAGCGTTACTGCGCACAGGCCCTGCGCATGCGCCGTCCGCTGACCTTGCTATTACTGGACATCGACCATTTCAAGCGCATCAACGACACGCACGGCCATGCTGCGGGCGATGCGGTGCTGCGCCACTTTGGCCTGCTGGCGACCGCCACGCTACGCACCGGCGATCACGTGGGCCGGGTGGGGGGCGAGGAATTCTGCGTACTGTTTGCGGACATGCGCAGCGACGCGGTGCTCGAAGTCGCGGAGCGGCTGCTGGATTCGGTGCGGCGCACGCCGTGCGCGCATGGCGGCAGCACGATTTCGTATACGTTCAGCGCGGGCGTCGAAGACTGGATACCCGGCGAGAACCTGCAGGTGCTGTTTGAACGGGCCGACCGCAAGCTTTACGCGGCCAAGTCGGCGGGGCGCAACCGCATCGTGGGCGCCAGCCACGAGGCCGAGCGCCCGGCGCTGCCGGTGGCCGCGTAGATCAGTCGTCCTTGCTTCGGCGCGGGGCGCGGGTGTCGTGCTTCATGATGCGTTCCTTTTCGCGCGCCCAGTCCTTTTCGCGCGCGGTGTCGCGCTTGTCGAACTGTTTCTTGCCGCGGCCCAGCGCGAAATCCAGCTTGATGCGCCCGTTCTTGTAGTGCAGGTTCAGCGGCACGAGCGTATAGCCGCGCTGCTCGACCTTGCCGATGAGCTTGCTGATTTCTTCGGCCTTGAGCAACAGCTTGCGCGTGCGCATGGCGTCCGGATGGATGTGCGTGGAGGCCGTGGGCAGCGGGCTGACGTGCATGCCGAGCAGGAACAGTTCGCCATCGCGGACGATGACGTAGCTTTCCTTGAGCTGCACGCGGCCGTCGCGGATCGCTTTGACTTCCCAGCCTTGCAGGACAAGGCCGGCCTCGTAGCGGTCTTCGATGAAATAGTCGTGCGTGGCCTTGCGGTTGTCGATGATGCTCATAAAGCCTTCTTGCTGGGATTCTGCGAATCTGGCTATCCGGCCGATTGCGGGTTGTTGCGAACGGGGATTGCTCGTTATTCTGCGCGGTGTGCCGGTCCGGGGTTTAAGCTGCGGGGTTAAGCCGCGTGGGGTTTAAGCTGCGTGGGGTTTAAGCTGCGGGGTTCGAGCCGCGGGGTTCGAACCGCGGGCTTAGAGCCAAAATACTTTGGACCCGTGTTTTCGGCCCATTTAGGCCCACGAAGCGCCGTGCCGGTAAAATCTTGCCATTCTAGCCATTTGCGATAGTCGATGCACAAAGTACAACGATCCGTCCTGGTGCCTTACAGCGCCGCCCAGATGTTCGACCTGGTTGCCGACGTGGAGAAGTACCCCGAGTTCATGCCGTGGTGTGGCGGCGCCGAGGTGCAGACCCGCGACGAACACGGCATGCAGGCCTCCATCCTGATTTCCTTTGCGGGCATGAAGCAACGCTTCACCACCCGCAATACCCACGCCTACCCCGAGCGGATCGACCTTGAGCTGGTCGACGGTCCTTTCTCCAGCCTGGTGGGGCATTGGGTGTTTCAGCCGCTGGCCGAAGACGCGTGCAAGGTCCTGTTCACCATGGAATATGCGTTCTCGAACCGGCCGTTGGAGATGGTGGTGGGGCCGGTCTTCAACCGCATTGCGACCAGCTTCATTGATTCCTTCACGAAGCGCGCGCAGGCCAAATATGGCGAATGAGCCGTCCGCGGCAGGGCAGATCGGCGTCGTCGTCTGCTACGCCTTGCCGGGTCACGCGTGGCAGCGGGAAGTGAGCCTGCCCGACGGCGCAACCGTCGAGGACGCGCTGGCCGCCAGCGGGTTCGCGCAAGCGTTTCCGGTCGTCAAGCCGTGGGAACGGGGCGTCGGCGTTTTTGGCCACGCCACCGAACCGCACGCGCGGCTGGCGGACGGCGACCGCGTGGAGATCTATCGCGGTCTGACTTTCGATCCCAAGGAATCGCGCCGCCGCCGCGCCGAGCATCGGCGGGCTAAGACTGCCCGCAACGGGCGGGTCAGACCGGCGGGCCTGCTGTAGTTCGCTGGTGAATTGCGCGGCGTCGGTGCGCTGCTGTCTTGCGCTGCTGTCTTGCGCTGCTCACGTGCGCTGCTGTCGTACGCTGCTGTCGTGCGCCGTTGTAACGCACTGATCGCCGCTCGCGGTCTGGCGTCGCCGCTGCGGCGCCTCGCCGTCCTTCTCTGCCGGCAGGCGTTGCCGCCGGCCGTCCCCGCACATTGTCATCAATAAGACAAAATGCCCGGCTGCTTCGGGCGTAACATTAAGCCAGGTGTCCGTTTACGTTTACGTTAACGTCATGTCAGAATTGGCGGGCTGGCGTTCACGAGGCGGCAGCAACGCCACCAGACAATACCGACTACAACAGGAGACAGGCTGTGGACTTGGAACTGACCGACGAACAGCGCGCGTTCGCGCAGGCCGCGCGCGATTACGCAGAGGGCGAACTGGCTCCCCACGCCGCGCGCTGGGATGCCGAGGGTATCTTCCCCCGTGAAGCGTTTGCCCGGGCGGGCGAAATGGGCTTTTGCGCAATCTACGCCAGTGAAGACATCGGCGGCCTGGGCCTGCCGCGACTGGATGCCACGCTGGTGTTCGAGGAAATGGCGGCGGTGGACCCGTCCACGACGGCGTTCCTGACGATTCACAACATGGCGACCTGGATGGTGGGCAAGTGGGGCCAACCGGGCTTGCGAGACGCCTGGGGGCCCTTGCTCGCCAGCGGGGAAAAGCTGGCCTCGTATTGCCTGACCGAGCCGGGCGCCGGTTCCGACGCGGCATCGCTCGCCACACGCGCGCAGCGCGATGGCGACAGCTACATCGTCAACGGCGCGAAGGCCTTCATCTCCGGAGGCGGCGACACCGACCTGCTGGTCGTGATGGCCCGCACCGGGGGCGAGGGCGCTGCGGGCATCAGCGCGTTTGCGATTCCGGCCGACAGCGAGGGCATCGGCTACGGCCGCAAAGAAGAGAAGATGGGCTGGAACAGCCAGTCCACGCGCCCCATCACCTTTGAAAACGTCCGTGTGCCGGCCGCCAACATGCTGGGCGCGGAGGGTGAGGGCTTCAAGATTGCCATGAAGGGCCTGGACGGCGGCCGGATCAATATCGGCACCTGCTCGGTGGGCGCCGCGCAAGGAGCACTGGACGCCGCGCGCCGTTACATGGACGAGCGCCGCCAGTTCAACCGCCGTCTGGCTGAATTCCAGGCCCTGCAGTTCAAGCTGGCGGACATGGCAACCCATTTGGTCGCGGCGCGCCAGATGGTGCGGCTGGCGGCCTGCAAGCTGGACGCCGGCGCGGCCGACGCCTCCACCTATTGCGCAATGGCCAAGCGCTTTGCAACCGACATGGGCTTCCAGATCTGCCTGGACGCGCAACAGATTCATGGTGGTTATGGTTACCTTAAAGACTATCCCTTGGAGCGTCTGGTGCGCGATACTCGCGTCCATCAGATTCTGGAGGGCACCAACGAGATCATGCGCGTGATCATTGCCCGCCAATTGTTGGAAAAAGGAGCCGACATAAGATGAATGCACCGGTGTTGTTCGAAGAAAGATCCGCTGCCAATGGAATGCGTTTCGGCATTGCGACGCTGAACGCCCCGCAAACGCTGAACGGCCTGTCGCTCGAGATGGTTGACCTGCTGGCTGATCGTCTGGACGCGTGGGCGCGGGATCCCGGTGTTGTTCTGGTGGTGCTGCAAGGCGCGGGCGACAAGGCGTTCTGCGCCGGCGGCGATCTGCACGGCCTGTACCGCAGCATGAAAGAGAACGCGGGCAAGCCCGGCTGGAGCAACGCTTATGCGCGCCGCTTCTTCGAGCACGAATACCGGCTGGACTATCGCATTCACACCTATCCCAAGCCCGTGCTGTGCTGGGGCCATGGCATCGTCATGGGCGGCGGTATCGGCCTGATGATGGGCGCCAGCCACCGCGTCGTCAGCGAGACCTCGCGCCTGGCGATGCCGGAAGTGTCGATCGGGCTATTCCCGGACGTGGGCGGTAGCTGGCTGCTGAACAGCATGCCGGGCCGCAGCGGCGTGTTTCTGGCGCTGACGGGCGCGCAACTGAACACGTCGGACGCCTTCTTTGCTGGACTGGCGGACTTCCGCCTGAACAGCGCGGACTGGCCCGCGCTGCTGTCCTCGCTGGAGCAGCAGCCATGGGCCGGACAGGCCGCGGGCGCCGCCGAAGACGCCATTCCGCCGCGCTCCATCAACGACGGCCTGCTGCGCCGTGCGCTGACCGCCCTTGAACCGCCCACGCCGCTGGAACCCGGGCCGTTGCGCCAGCACTCGTTCGTCGTCAACAACCTGTGCAACGGCAACCGGCTGGACGACATTTACGAGGAGTTGTCCTTCCTGAAGGACCACGAGGATCCGTGGCTGTCGCGCGCCGCCAAGACCATGCTGGCGGGCTCGCCCGGATCGGTGCGTCTGGCGTTCGCGCTGCAGCAGCGCACGCGCCTGCGTTCGCTGGATGACGTGTTCCGCGTCGAGTACATCGCCGCGCTGGCGTGCACGGCGCATGGCGATTTTGCCGAGGGCATTCGCGCGCTGCTGGTCGACAAGGACAAGAACCCGCGCTGGAATCCGGCCGTCATCGACATGGCCACCGACGCCTGGGTGCAGAAATTCTTTGAGGAACCCTGGCCGGAGGGCGAGCCGCATCCGCTTGCCGATCTGGGGCAGGAAGGGCGCTGACAGGACGCCGAGTCGGCGCTGAGTCGGCGCCGATAGGGCGGGCCAGCTTGCAAGCTGGCCCCTGACCCCCCGCCCGTCACGCAGGTCACGCAGTTTCGCAGGTCACGATGAATCCATACCTACAGCAATAGCACCAGGAGACAAGACATCATGAGCAGCATCGCGTTTATCGGTTTGGGCAACATGGGCGCGCCCATGGCATTGAATCTGGTCAAGGCCGGCCACAGCCTGAAGGTGTTCGACCTGGTGCCGGCGGCCATCAAGCTGCTGACCGACGCCGGCGCGACGGCGGCGGCGTCCGCGTCGGAAGCGGTCGAAGGGGCCGAAGTCGTGATCTCGATGCTGCCCGCCAGCAAGCACGTCGAGGGCCTGTATCTCGACCAGGATCTGCTCGGCAAGATCGCCTCGAGCGCGCTGGTCATTGAATGCAGCACCATTGCGCCGGATTCCGCGCGCAAGGTGGCCCAGGCGGCCGAGGCGCGTGGCATCGCCATGATCGACGCCCCGGTTTCGGGCGGCACGGGCGGCGCGGCCGCCGGCACGCTGACCTTCATCGTGGGCGGCGCCGAAGGTTCGCTTGCGCGCGCGCGTCCCGTGCTGGAAAAGATGGGCAAGAACATCTTTCACGCGGGCCCGGCCGGCGCAGGGCAGGTGGCCAAGATCTGCAACAACATGCTGCTCGGCATCCTGATGGCCGGCACGTCCGAAGCGCTGGCGCTGGGCGTGGCCAACGGACTGGATCCGAAGGTGCTGTCGGACATCATCGCCAAGAGTTCGGGGCGCAACTGGGCGACCGAGCTCTACAACCCCTGGCCGGGCGTCATGGAACATGCGCCGGCGTCCAAGGGATACGCCGGCGGCTTTGGCGTGGACCTGATGCTCAAGGACCTGGGGCTGGCCGCCGAAGCCGCGCTGTCGGCGCGCGCGTCTATCCCGCTGGGCGAGCTGGCGCGCAACCTGTATTCGCTGCACAGCGGCGGCGGCTCCGGCAAGCTGGACTTTTCCAGCATCGTCAACCTGGTCAAGCGCGAGCAGGACTGACGTGGCGCAATCCCACGCTGTTGCGGACCCGGCCGCGCGGGTTCAGGCCAGTTTCGGCCAGCAAAGCATCATGGCGCTGCTGGGCGCCAAGCTGGACGCGGTCGAGCCGGGCAGGGTGGACATCATGCTGCCTTACCGTGCCGACCTCTGCCAGCAGAATGGCTTTCTGCACGCGGGCATTTCCACCACCATTGCCGACAGCGCGGGCGGCTATGCCGCGTTCACGCTGTTCGGACCGGACGAGGACGTGCTGACGTCGGAGTTCAAGATGAACTTCCTGGCGCCGGCCAAGGGTGACCGTTTTGTCGCGACCGGGCGTGTGGTCAAGCCGGGCAAGCGTCTTTCGGTCTGCCAAGTGGAAATGCACGCCTACGATGGCGAACACGCCACGCTGTGCGTGATAGGCTTGCTGACCGCGGTACGCGTGACGCCGCGATGAACTCCGCGCGAGGCGCGCCGGGCCATGCCTGCCGCGCCTCGCGCCTGTCGCGCCTCGCATGGGTTTTCCGGCAATGCCAGCAAAAGAACATCATCGAATTTTCCGCAGCAACTGGCTGCGCGCCGCGGTGCTGGGCGCCAACGACGGCATCGTGTCGACGGCCAGCCTCATCACCGGCGTCGCCGCGGCCCAGGCCTCTCATGGCGCCATCCTCACTTCCGGGCTGGCGGGCCTTGTGGCCGGCGCCTTGTCGATGGCGGCAGGCGAATACGTGTCGGTGCGCACGCAGGCCGACACGGAAGCCGCCGACCTGCGCATGGAGCAACGCTCGCTCAAGCGCAATTCCGGCGAAGAACTGGCCGAACTGGTTGACATCTACGTGGCGCGGGGGCTGACGCGCGATCTGGCGGAACAGGTGGCGCGCCAGCTCACCAGTCATGACGCGCTGGACGCGCACGCGCGCGATGAACTGGGCATCTCGCTGCATAACCGCGCCCGG
>DMTA01000176.1 GCA_003454835.1 Achromobacter sp.
GTTTCCGGCAGACGATTGCAGCGCGCCACCATGTTCTGCTGCAGCTGTTCGGGGCTTTCTTCGCGCAGATTCTGGCGGCTGCGCTCCTGGCGCGCCGCCCCGGCTTCGCGCAGGCAGGCGTCCAGCGCCTGCCCGGTCCTGCCGCTCTTGCAGGCCGCGACGTCCTGCTGATAGCTCGACTGCGCCGACGCGCCAGATGATTGCGCTTGCGCCGCGCCGGCGCCGAACATCAGGCCAGCAGTACACAGGATCGCTGCGAGACGCTTCGAAGGCATGGGAACAGTATTCATGGTCAGCTCCTTTTGAAGAGATTAAACCCGGACGGCGCGGTATCAACCGCGCCGCCAACTGCCCTCACTATCCCATGACGACGCGATGGGGGACATAACTAGCGACGTGAATTCGTAAGGTTACGTTTCAACGACGCAAAAACGGGGACGCTAGTGAATCAGTGTGCGTCTCTGTCCGCTTCAGCCTTGGTAAGGCGGCTGCGATACGTGGCCGCGCGCATCAGCAACATGGCCGTGACGGGCGAAGACACAATCAGCAGCAGCGTGATGATGACTTCGTGAAACACCGGACGCGCGGACAGCGCCGAGAACACCAGGATGGACGACGCCAGCACGCAGGCGCAGCCCATCGTATTGCCCAGCGTCGGGGCATGGATGCGCGACTGGAAGGTGCGGAAGCGCAGCAGGCCGGCGGAGCCGGTCACGGCCAGCAGACCGCCCAGCACCAGCAGGATGGTGGCGGGAATCCCGGCCCACAGGGGGATATCGACTTCCATCATGGCTCGATGACCTCGCCGCGCAACAGGAATCGCGCCATCGCGGTGGAGCCGACAAAGCCGAACAGCGCGATCAGCAGCGCGATGTCGAAGTAAACCGACGTGCCGGACCGGATGCCGAACACCAGCATCGTCAGCATGCCGTTGATGTACAGCGTGTCCAGGGCCAGGACGCGGTCCTGCGCGGTGGGGCCGCGCAACAGGCGGATGGTGGCGAACACCATGCCCAGCGCAAAGCAGAGCAAGGCAAAGGACGCCGCCCAATACAGTACGGAATTCATTCGAACATCTCCATCAACGGGCGCTCGTAGCGCTGCTGCACCAGTTCGATCCACTCGTCTTCGTTTTGCAGGTCAAGCACATGCAGTTTCAGGGCGTGGTCTTCGGTCAGGTTCACCCAGACCGTGCCGGGCGTGTAGGTGAGGATGCAGGCCAGCATTGCCAGGCCATGCGGGTCGCGTATGGTGAGCGGGATCAGGATGAAACCCGGCGAGAACTCATTGCGGCGTGGATTGAGGATCAGCCGCGCCACCGCGACGTTGGACTTGATGATGTCCCACGTCACGTGCAGGAAAAGCGGGATCACCTTCCACAGATGGCGTGGCCGCGCGTGCAGCGGGCGCAGGCGCGAGGCGGCCCACGTGAACCACAGCGCCAGCGCGATGCCCAGAGCGATCTGTCCCGGCGACACGCTTTCATTGAGGAGCAGCCACAGTGCAAACAGCAGTGTGGGCAGAATCAGGAAGTAAAGGCGGCGCATCAGCTTCCTCCCTTGACGCCGCGCACGGTCTGCGCGGACATGACGGCGTCGATATAGGACGCGGGCTGGTCGAGCGAGCGGGCTGCGTCGTCCAGGTAGGCCGAAACGGGACCCGCACCGGCGGCCAGACCCACGCACAGCAGCACGAGCACGGCGACCGGGCCTGCCTCGATCACGCGCAGGCGCGGCGTGCTGCGGTCGTCGCTGGCCCAGAAGATACGGATGCCGGTGCGACCCAGCCCGATCAGGCCAGCCAGGCCCGACACCAGCACGGCGGCCACGAGCAGCCAGGCGTCCATGGGCGGGGCGGACTCGGTCGCGGCCGACACTGCCGCCGACAACAGCGAGAACTTGGCAACAAAGCCGGACAGCGGCGGCAGGCCGGTCACCAGCAGCGCACACGAAATGAAGGCCAGGCCCAGGAACGCCATCGCCGCGGGAATTGCCACGCCGACCACGTCGTCGGAGCGGTTGACCGAAGTCGGGTCATCGAGGTCGAAGGCGTCGAGTGTGACCGCCAGCACGTTCGCGCCGAAGCTGCGGGTGCGTTCGATCAGTTCGGCCAGCAGGAAGAACGCACCCGTGGTCAGCACGGAGCTGATCAGGTAGAAGAGCGCGGGCCCCGTGAGGGTCACGCCCGGCATGCCCAGCGCGGTCAGCAGCGTGCCGGCCGACACGATGACGCAGTAGCCGACCATTTTTTCCAGTTGCTGGGTAGCCAGGAGGCCCAGGGCGCCAAACAGCAGCGTGGCCAGTCCGGCGGCGAACATCCAGTCCAGGCTGAAGGCGGCAGGCGCACCGGTGGGCAGCAGCAGCGAGCCGATGCGCAACAGCGCGTAGATGCCGACCTTGGTCATGATGGAGAACATGGCCGCGACCGGCGCACCGGCCGAACCATATCCCTTGACCAGCCAGAAGTTGAGCGGCCAGGCGCCCGCCTTGACCAGAAAGGCCACGCCCAGGATGGCGGCGCCGGCCTCGAACAACATGCGTTCGGCGCCGGCCAGGTTGCCCGCGCGCAGGGCCAGGTCCGCCATGTTGAGCGTGCCCGTCACGCCGTAGATCAGCGCAATGCTGATCAGCAGCAGGAACGAGGCCACCAGGTTTACGGCGATGTACTGCAGGCCGGCGCTGACGCGCGCCACGCCGGAGCCGTGCAGCAGCAGGCCGTAGGACGCGGCGAGCAGCACTTCGAAGAAAACGAACAGGTTGAACAGGTCGCCCGTCAGGAAAGCGCCGTTCAGGCCCATCAGCAGGAACTGGAACAGCGCATGGAAGTGCACGCCGGCGCGGTCCCATCGGGCCAGCGCGTAGACCAGCGTGGCCAGCCCGAGCACGGCCGTCAGCGTCAGCATGACGGCGGCCAGGCGGTCTACCACCAGGACGATGCCGAACGGCGCGGGCCAGTCGCCCACCAGGTAGGCCCCTACTCCGTTTTCCCAGACGCCGGGCACGCCCCCGCCGGCCACGAACAGCAAGGCGATCGCGGCCGCAAGCTGGGCAAGCGTTGATAAAAGCGCGATCCCGCCACGCGCATAGCGGCTGGTGTCGGAGAGCAGCAGCATGGCCGCCCCCGCGACCAGCGGAATGATGATGGGCAGGACAGGAAGGTGTTGAAGCCAGAAACTCAAGATTGGGACTCCCGTCCATCAACGTGGTCGGTACCCGTGAGGCCCCGCGAGGCGAGCAACACAACCAGGAACAGCGCGGTGGTGGCAAAGCCGATGACGATGGCGGTCAACACCAGCGCCTGCGGCAGCGGATCCGCATACCAGGAAGGATCATGCGCCATGGTCGGATCCACGACCGGCGGCCGGCCGGACGTGAGCCGGCCCATGCCGAAGATAAAGAGGTTCACGGCGTAGGAGACCAGCGACAGGCCCATGATGAACTGGAACGTACGGGGCCGCAGCAGCAGCCACACCCCCGAGCCCGCCAGCACGCCGATCGCGGCTGCGTATATCAATTCCATCAGGCTTCTCCTGTTTGAGCGGCGGCCGCCTGGAGCTCGGCGGCGGCCTTGCGTTGCGCGCGCAGCGATTGGTGGGCAAGCGCCACCAGCACCAGCACGGTGGATCCGACGACCAGCATGTAGACGCCCAGGTCAAAGAGCAGCACGCTGGACACGTGGACGTGGCCGATCAGCGGCAGCGCGACATCCCAGGCCAGCGCAGCCAGGAACGGCTTGTAGGCCAGCCACGCGCTCACGGCGGCAATGCCGGCGGACAGCAGCCCGATGCCGATCCAGTTCTGCGGATTCAGGCGGCTGCGCGATTCGACCCAATACACCCCGCCCACCATGTATTGCAGGATGACGGAGGTGGCAAAGATGAGGCCACCCACGAAACCGCCCCCCGGCTGATTGTGGCCGCGCAAGAGGAAGTAGACGGAGATGAGTGCGGCGATCGGCAGCAGCAGGCGCACCAGCACTGCGGGCACCATCATCGAGCCCGCGGGCACCGTTGACTTGATGTCGGGCGCGTCCGGAATGCCGCCGTCCTGGTCCATCTGCTGGCGCGGAATGTCCGCGCTCTCGGCGGCCGGACGGAAGCGGCGCAGCAGCGCGTAGACGGTCAGCGCCACGATGCCCAGCACAGTGATTTCGCCGAACGTATCGAAGCCGCGGAAGTCCACGAGGATCACGTTCACGACGTTGGTGCCCCCGCCGTCAGGCAGCGCGCGATCCACGAAATAGGACGAAATGGGGTTGGTCTGCGGCCGCGCCAGCACCGCATAGGCCAGCGCGGACATGCCCGTGCCGGCAGCCACGGCCAGCAGGAGGTCGCGCAGGCGGCGACCGCGCGCCTGCAACGTGGCTTTCAGGCTTTCCTCGTCGTCCTGCACGATACGGCGCGGCAGCCAGCGCAGGCCAAGCAGAAGCAGCACCAGCGTCACGACCTCGACGGACAGCTGCGTCAGCGCAAGATCGGGCGCGGAGAACCAGACGAAGGTCAGGCAGGTGATCAGCCCTGCCCCGCCCGCCAGCGCCAGCGAGGCC
>DMTA01000094.1:0-4434 GCA_003454835.1 Achromobacter sp.
CCCGATCCGCGCATCGTCATGCGACCGGTGCGGCCCGCGCTGTGGGGACCGCTGGGCATCGCGCATCGCGCGGGGCAAGTGGAAGCGGCCACGCAGCACGTGCTGGACGTGCTGTGGGACTTGCGTGCATCGGGCGGTAAAGGCGCTGCGCCGTTGTAGGAAGTCCGAAAACTGGGCTTGCTGCCCAGGTATCGCAGCCGCCGCTCGCCGTCCTCACCCCGTCTTTCCCAGCCTCTCGGGAGCAGCCGGCGTCCGGCGGAAGAACGCCGCACGCTGGCTTTCCTCACGCAATCGCCGCGCGCGCGACCGGAACAAATCCTTCCGTCCCACGATCCCCAGCAACCGACCGCTATCCCGATCGACGATAGGTACGCGCCCCGCGCCGGACAACGCCATCCTGTCCGCGATCTGACTGGCCAGCTCATCAGCGTGCCCGTACACCAGCTCGCGCCCGTCAAGCGCCTGCGCCAGCGTCCGTTCGTCAGGCTCGCCTTGCAGCGCCCACGTCAGGGTGTCGGCGCGCGTCACTTCGCCCACCACGACGCCCTGCACGTCCAGCACCGGATAACTCGTATGCACCGGTTGCGCGGTCGTGAAGTGCGCGACTGCCTGCGCCACCGTCATCGTGTCCGGCAACGTCTGCACGGGCGTCGTCATCACGTCGGCCACGCGCAGCAGATCGAACGGATCCACGCGGTATTCGCGGCTGATATGGTGGCCGCGACGCGCGATCTTCTCGGTCAGAATCGACCGCTTGAGCAACAGCACCGTCACGCCATAGGCAAACACGCAGGCCGCCAGCACCGGCAGCAGCGCGTGCATGTTGCCGGTCAGTTCGACGGCAAACAGCGTGGCGGTCAGCGGCGCGCGCATCGTGCCGCCCATCATCGCCGCCATGCCCACCAGCGCCCAAAAGCCGGGATCTGCCTGCGGCAGCACGGGTGACGCCAGCGCACCGATCGCCCCGCCGAAGATCAGCAGCGGCGCCAGCACGCCGCCGGAGGTGCCGGAGCCCAACGCGATCGACCAGATGGCAACCTTGACCACCAGCAGCACCAGCACGGCCTGAAAGGCGAGATCGCCCGCCAGCATGTGACGGATGTTGTCGTAGCCCACGCCAAGCGCGGCGGGCTCGATCAACCCGCCGATGCCGATCGCCAGCCCGCCGACGGCAGGCCACCACATCCAGTGGATGGGCAGCTTCTCGAACAGGTCTTCGGCCGCGTACACCAGCGACGTCAGCACGCCTGACCCCAGGCCCGCCAGCACGCCGACGGCGGCGCAGGCCACCAGGTGCCAAGGCGTGAAGGCCAGCGCACCGGTATATGCAAAGATCGGGCCGGGCTCCATGATGAAAGCGCGCGTCGCAGCCGCCACCAGCGCCGCCACGGCCACGGGCAGGAAGCTGCGCGGCTTCCATTCGAAAAGCAGCAACTCGACCGCCAGCAATACTGCGGCCAGCGGCGTGCCGAAGATGGCGGTCATGCCGGCGGCCGCGCCCGCGACGAGCAGCGTCTTGCGTTCGCCGTCGTCCAGGTGAATGGTCTGCGCCAGCAGCGAGCCGATCGCGCCGCCGGTCATGATGATGGGACCTTCGGCGCCAAACGGACCACCGGTGCCGATGGACACGGCCGACGACACTGGCTTGAGGACCGCCACTTTCGGCTGGATGCGGCTCTTGCCGATCAGGATGGCTTCCATGGCTTCGGGGATGCCGTGGCCGCGGATCTTCTCGGAACCGTAGCGCGCCATGAGGCCGATGATGAGGCAGCCGACGACCGGAATGAACACGGAGCCGAGTCCGAGCCGCCCCGTCGTAATGGGCAGGTCGGCAAACGAAAACAGGCCGTGATAGGCCAGATTGGTGCACAGTGCGATGAGGCGAAGGAGCAGCCAGGCGGCTGCGACACTGGCCAGTCCGACCGGAATGGCGAGGCCCATCAGGAGGACGACGCGACGGTCGGTGGTGAAGTCGCCAAGCCGCAATCCGGGCTTGGCGGAAGAGGAAATGGGGGGCATGGTCAAGGAAGGGGTTGGAAGTATTCGCACGGAGTTTGCGAAAAGTCATATATATCGTAGCACGACATATATTAGAATCGCCGGGTGAACGCCTCCACGACCCCCACTCGCCTGTCACCCGCCGACTACGAACTGCTCGCGGACTTCCGCTATGCGCTGCGAAAATTCGCCGCCTTCAGCGAAAGCGCGGCCGCGGGCCTGGACCTGATGCCGCAGCAGCATCAGGCGCTTCTCGCCATCAAAGGCACCCGCAAGAGCGCTCCGGGGCGACGCGGACTCTACGTCGGCGAAATCGCCGATCGCCTGCTGATCCGGCCGCACACCGCCGCCGAACTGGTGGGCCGTCTTGCGCGACTGGATCTCGTCAGCCGCGAAGCCGATCCGGAAGACGGACGCCGCGTCGAAGTCGTCCTGACTCCCAAGGGCGAACGTATGCTGGCAGACCTGTCCGCCTCGCACCTCGAAGAACTGCACGCCATGCGTCCGCTATTGACGCGGTTGCTGGCACGCATGGGCGACGAGACCGGCAAGGACTGACCCGCCGCTTTTTCACCCTCGACTACACCAGCGCGGCATAAGCTAATGCCGCCAGGAAATAAGCCTCGTGATAAATTGTCGCCCCGCGACATATCGATGCGTCGCGAGGAGAGATTGTCTTGGGTGTTGCATTCAAGCGCTGGCTGGGGTCGTTCGCGCCAGCGCCCGTGGGCGTCAACGGACGCGAAAAAATTTACGGTGCGGTAGGCGCCCTGCTCGGCCTGTTCTGCACCGAGTGGGTGGGACGCCACGCGCTGGGCGCGGACAATCCGTGGTTCATCGCCCCGATGGGCGCGTCGGCCGTGCTGCTGTTCGCGGCGCCCGCCAGTCCGCTTGCGCAGCCCTGGTCGTTGATGGCCGGCAACCTCGTGTCTGCGTTGATCGGCGTCTTCTGCGCCCAATTCATTCCTGTCCCAGGCATCGCCGCGGCCGTGGCCGTGGCGCTTGCCATTGGCGCCATGTTTTCGCTGCGGTGTCTGCACCCGCCCAGCGGCGCCGTCGCGCTGACCGCCGTGCTGGGGGGGCCCGCGGTCGCCAAGCTGGGCTACGCCTTCGCCCTGTGGCCCGTCGCCCTGAACTCCGTCATCCTGCTGTGCATTGCCGTGGTCTTCAACGGCGCGCTGAAACGCAACTACCCCCGCCGTCACGCGGAACCGGCCACCGGTCATCACACGCGCGATCCGATCCCCAGCGCGCGGCTGGGCTTTTCGCGCGCCGACCTTGACGACGCGCTGAGGCAGCGCGGCGAGCTGCTGGACATCAGCAAGGAAGACCTCGAAGAGATCGTGCTGGCTGCCGAATTGCGCGCCAGCGTGCGCCGATTTGGCGAGGTGTGTTGCGCCGACATCATGTCGCGCGATGTGGTGACCGTGATGGAAAAGGACCCGCTGGATTACGCGGTTCGCCTCTTCGACAAGCACCGCGTGCAGGCCCTGCCCGTGCTGGATTCGGCGGGCCGCTACGCCGGCATGATCGCGCAGGGTGATGTGCTGGCAAGGAAAAGCCGCCTGACGGCGGTCGCCACGGATGCCGAATCCGCCCCGGACCTGCTGGTGGCCGATTGCATGCGCAGCGAAGTGCCGTTTGCGACGCCCGGCTTGCCCGTGATCGAACTGGCCCGTCCGATGTCGGACAGCCTGCATTGCGTACCGGTGCTGGACGAGGCGCGCCATCTGCAGGGGCTGGTGACGCAGTCGGATCTGGTGGCCGCGTTGTATCAGATGGCGGTTTCCGCGAATTCGCAGCCCGCGGGCGGCGCCGGCCCCCACAAGCTGGCCGCCTGACCCTCCGTAGCCCTACGGATTCCAGCGCGCATTTGCCGCAGGGCATAATTGCCGGCGTGAATCCCCTCTCGCGCACGCGCGCTTTCATCTGCTGGCTGGTTCTGTTCTTTCTGGGCGCAATCTGGATCGCGCGGCAGGAATACGTGGACCAGTACGAGCGCTTCTTCCAGAGCACCAGCATCGCCCAGCGCATGCTGAGCCAGAAGACGGTGCAGCACGAAGCCGTCCTGGCCACGCTGGCCGCGCTCTCCCACCCCCCGGCCCCCGAACGCCTCTTTCCCAGCCTGCAGCCCGCCATGCCGCAGTTGCTGGGCCTTGGTCATCTACCGGGCGGCGTCTGGGCGGGAAGCCTGCCCGCGCCGGCCGGCCTGCAACAAGCGGTGGAACGCGCGCGGCAACTCGGTCGCCCCGTCACCATCGCCGTGGACGACGCGCGCTACTGGCTGGTTTCGCCTTCCGGGTGGAGCCTGCTGATCGACGCACGGCAGCTGGTGCCGGCCGCCGACTTTCCGCCGGGCCTGGGCCACCTGACGCTGACGGTGGATCGCACCCCGCTACCGCTGCTGGACAAGCAACCCGACAACGCGCTGCCCGG
>DMTA01000094.1:4498-4765 GCA_003454835.1 Achromobacter sp.
AGGACAACGCGCTGCCCGGCTGGACGCTGGCGCTGCAAAAGCCGCTGGGCGCCGCCAGCCAGCCGTTTCAGATGCGCAGCACCCGCACGCTCACCCCCGGATTCTGGCCTTGGACAGCCTGGTTGGCCTGGGCCGCGGCCAGCGGCCTGCTGGTGGCCGGCGCCGCCGCCTGGCAACGCTCGCGTGCGGAAGCGCGACGGCAACAGGAACAGGTGCGTCTGGCCGCCATGGCGCGCCTGAGCACGCTGGGCGAGATGGCCGCCGGCA
>DMTA01000358.1:0-1313 GCA_003454835.1 Achromobacter sp.
GCCCGGCTTCGAACACCGTGACTTTGGCGCCGGCTTCACGCAGGGCGACGCTGGCCGCCAAGCCGGCCCAGCCTGCGCCAATGACCGCCGCCTTCACCGTGCCAACCGGCGGACCAGGCCGCGTCCGCCGCCCACCCAGGTTTTCCAGGCAAGCCAGAGTTTGCGCACGGGGGTGAGCGAAATGCGCTGGTGCAGCACCTGCCAGTTGTCGCGCTCGATCTCGTCGAGCAGCGCATGGTAGATGGCGGCCATCATGAGCCCCGGACGCTGCGCGCGGCGGTCGGCCTCGGGCAGGTTGCTCATCGCCTCGCGGTACAGCTCGCGGGCGCGATCGGCCTGGAACTTCATCAGCGCACTGAAGCGTTCGGAATACTCGCCATTCAGGATGTCCGAAGCCTTGACCTCGAACTGCTGCATGTCGTTGACCGGGATGTAGATGCGGCCGCGGCGCGCATCGTCGCCCACGTCGCGGATGATGTTGGTCATCTGGAACGCCAGGCCCAGCTTTTCGGCGTAGACCAGCGTCTTGGGATCGGAATAGCCGAACACGCCGGCGGACAGTTCGCCCACGACGCCGGCCGCGTGCCAGCAATACTTGCGCAGGCCGGGCCAGTCCAGATAGCGGGTCTGGTCCAGATCCATTTCCATGCCGTCGATCACGGCCAGCAGGCGGGCGCGGGTGATCGAACAGGTTTCCAGGTGCGGCTGCAACGCGCGCGTGACGGGATGGTCGGGCTTGCCGTCGAACATCTGGTCGATCTGCGTGCGCCACCAGGCGAGCTTGATGCGCGCGAGCGACGGATCGGTGCACTCGTCGACCACGTCGTCCACTTCGCGGCAGTACGCGTACAGGGCCGTGATGGCGCGCCGGCGCTCGGGAGGCAGGAACAGGAAGGAGTAGTAGAAGCTGGAGCCGCTTTTGGCGGCTTTTTCCTGGCAATACTCGTCAGGGGTCATTAGGCACGGCCTGTTACTTGATGGAGCGCCACAACATGATGGCCCAGTCTTTGGCGCCCAATTCGGGGCGATTCATGAATACATCGTAGCCGCTCGCCTCGATCCGCTCCAGGACGCGCAGCCCGCCTTGCACCACCAGGCGCAGCTCCAGGCCGATGCGGCCCGGCAGGCGGCGCGCCAGCGGAGCGCCGAAGTGTAGCAGCGCGCGTGTGCGGTCAACCTGGAAGGCCATCAGCTCGCGCCACGCAGGCGTAAGCCGGCAGGCGGCCAGGTCTTCATCCGACACGCCGTGGCGGCGCAGGTCTTCCTGCGGCAGGGAGACGCGGTGCTTGTGCCAGTCCACCCGCACGTCCTGC
>DMTA01000358.1:1463-4966 GCA_003454835.1 Achromobacter sp.
ACGGTGCAGATGGCGTCGGACTCGGTGATGTTCTGCGGCGTGCTGGCGTCGAACAGGTGCAGCATCAGTCGCCCGACCGGGTTGGCCGAGCGGCTGCAGTAATCCATGAGGGTGGGGTCGTCCTCGTAGCGCTTGACCGTCAGGTCCTGCTCGAAAGCGGACAGAAGGTCGTAGAACGGCGTGATCGGCAACTGGTGCCGGGCGATCGTCTGCGCCAGCGGCCCGAAGATGTCGGACAGGGGCGGCAGGCCGGGCGCCGGGGGCGTGCCAGGTTCGGCGCCGATGCGGTGCAGCTCGGTGCGGAACGTGGCGAGCTGGGCCAGGCGCTCCTCGTCGGTCGCGCTGCCTTCGTCGGCAATGTCGTCCGCGGCGCGGGCGAACCGGTAGATATCGGTCACGGCGCCGCGCAGCCTGCGCGGCAACAGCAGCGAGGCAACGGGAAAGTTCTCGTAGTGATCGATGGACATAAAAAGAGGCCAGTGGGCAGGAATGGACCTGCAAAGACGGCGTAAAGCGGAAAACGGTCTCATTTTAGAGTAGTCGCCCGCGCTTGATCCGGCGCGCCGCCGCCGGGGGCGGCGATCAGTTAGACTTGGACGCCACAGGATCCCACACCATGCCGCGCCCAATATCCGCCACCGTTTCCGTTTCCGCCCTTGCGCACAATCTGGCCACCGTGCGCCGCCACCTGGACCAGACCGCCGCCGCGGCCGCCGGGCTACCGCCGTCGATCTGGGCCGTCATCAAGGCCAACGCCTACGGCCACGGTATCGAGCAGGCGGTGGCGGGCTTTTCCAAGGCGCAGGGCCTGGCCATGCTGGACCTCGAAGAAGCCGTGCGTTGCCGCGAGGCCGGCTGGGGCGGGCCGATCCTGCTGCTGGAAGGCTTCTTCAACCCGTCCGACCTCGACATCGTCGACCGCTACCATCTCAGCAGCACGGTCCACCACCGCGACCAGCTCGACATGCTGGCCCGCGCGCGCCTGTCGCGTCGCGTGGACATCATGCTCAAGCTCAACAGCGGCATGAACCGGCTGGGGTTCAGCCCGGCGGCGTTTCCCGCCGCCTACGAGCGCGCCGCGCTACTGCAGCAGCAGGGCACGCTGGGCTCGGTCGGCAAAATGACTCACTTTGCCTGCGCGGATGGCCCGCAAGGCGTGAACGAACAGCTCAGCGTCTTCAATTCGGTGACGCATAAGCTGCCCGGCGCGATCAGCGTGTGCAACTCGGCCGCCGCCCTGCGCTTTGCCGACATCGCTGTCGGCTCCGAAAGCCAGGCGCACTGGGTGCGGCCGGGCATCTGCCTCTACGGCGCGTCGCCTTTCGCGGATGCCGAAGCGTCCTCGTTCGGCCTGAAGCCCGCCATGTCGCTCAGCTCCGAAATCATTGGGGTCCAGGAAATCAAGGCCGGCGACTCCGTCGGCTACGGCGCCCTGTTCCGCGCCGAACGCGCCATGCGCATCGGCATCGTGGCCTGCGGCTACGCCGACGGCTATCCGCGTCACGCCTCCACCGGCACCCCGGTCGTGGTGGCCGGTATCCGGACCCAGTTGCTGGGACGGGTGTCCATGGACATGCTGGTCGTGGATCTGGGGCCCGTGCCGTCCGCCGGGGTCGGCTCGCCCGTGTCGCTATGGGGCGAAGACGGCCCCTCGGTTGACGAAGTCGCCAGCGCGGCCGGCACCATCGGCTATGAATTGCTGTGCGCCCTGGCGCCGCGCGTCCCGGTCACCCGGGACGTCTGATCCCCCCGGCGCCGCGGCGTCCAGGGGGCAAGAATTGCTACGCAATTTACAAGACACGCGGCGCCGGATGGTGTCTACTTTGAAAACCGGGCGCTCAGGCGCCCGTTTTTGACCAAGAAAACAGACTGCGAGGTTTCAATCCATGAAGGACAAATGCGTGCTCATTACGGGCGCCACCAAAGGCATAGGCTGGGCGCTTACTCAGCGGTTGTCCGACATGGGCTGTCACGTGGTTGGGATCGCGCGCAACACGACCGACGTCGATTTCCCGGGCTACCTGTACGCCTGTGATCTGGCCGATGCCGGCCGCACC
The DNA here is from genome assembly GCA_003454835.1 of Achromobacter sp. Taxonomy (GTDB): domain Bacteria; phylum Pseudomonadota; class Gammaproteobacteria; order Burkholderiales; family Burkholderiaceae_B; genus Achromobacter. The sequence continues at coordinate 3,521 of DMTA01000358.1, forward strand.
GAAGAGGTCCTGCGCGAAATCCGCGAAAAATTCCCCGTCGACGCCGTCGTCAACAATGTGGGCATTGTGTCGCCCCAGCCGCTGGGCGAAATCGATCTGGCCACCCTGTATAACGTGCTGGACCTGAACGTGCGCGTGGCGGTGCAGGTCACGCAGGCCTTCATCGAATCCATGAAGGTGCGCCGCGCCGGCCGCATCGTCAATGTGGTCAGCCGCTCCATCCACGGCGCGCTGGACCGCACGGCGTATTCCGCCGCCAAGAGCGCGCTGGTGGGTTGCACCCGTACCTGGGCGCTCGAACTGGCCGAATACGGCGTCACCGCCAACGCAGTGGCGCCGGGTCCCATCGAAACCGAAATGTTCCGCGCCACCCGGCCCGCCGGCAGCGACAACGAAAAGCGCGCGCTGGCGTCCGTGCCCATGAAGCGTTTGGGCACCCCGGCCGAAGTGGCGGCGGCCATCGCATTCCTGCTGTCGGACGACGCCGGTTTCATCACCGGTCAGGTGCTGGGCGTGGATGGCGGCGGCAGTCTGGCTGGCCGCTCCTGAACGTCGCCGCTGCAAGCACGAACAACGCACCCCACGGGGTGCGTTTTTTTTTGGCTGGCGCGAGCATGGCGGCGCTCAGCCGTGTTTGTATAATAATAACTATCATTTCCATTTTGGATGCTCGCCGTGTCGGACCGAGAGCACGCAGTTGGCGCATCGCTTTCCGCCCTGTACACCGCGCATTGCGGCTGGTTGCAGAATTGGCTGAATCGCCGTCTTCAAGACAATCACCAGGCCGCCGACCTGACGCAGGACACCTTTGTGACCTTGTTGGTGCGCAGGCACGCCATTGCCGACCTGCGTGAGCCCCGGGCATTTCTGACCACCATCGCGCGCGGCCTGCTGATCGATTTCTGGCGCCGCCGGGACATTGAACTTGCCTGGGCCGAAACGTTGGCCGCGCGGCCCGAGGTCACCCACCCATCCCCCGAAGTGCAGCTCCAGGCGGTGCAGGCATTGGTCGAGATCGACCGCAAGCTGCATCGCCTGGGCGTGCGTGCGCGCGCCGCGTTCCTGATGCACCGCATCCACGGTATGACGCATCCGGCCATCGCGGCGGAGCTGCGCGTGTCCGAGCGGACGGTGCGCAACGACATCGCGCAGGCCATGCTGTGCTTTCTGCTCGACACCGACCAGCAATCCGTTGGTCTGCACTGCGATGAGGCAGGACGTTGATGGGCGCCGCCTCCGTCGACCCGGGCATTCTTGAAGCCGCCGCGCAGTGGTACGCGCTGCTGAGTTCGGGGGCTGCCGGCGAGCAGGAGCGCGCACGCTGGCAAGCGTGGATGGACGCCGACAACGCGCATCGCCGGGCGTGGCAACGCGTCGAGGATGTGGGTGCGCAGTTCGATGCGCTGGTCGCGCAACCCATGGGGCGTGAGGCCGGCCTGGCCAGCC
>DMTA01000268.1 GCA_003454835.1 Achromobacter sp.
GCGACTTCAGCCAGCGCGGCGTCGATGGCGGCGGCCACTTCCTCGGGGGTGGCGGCCTGCGGCAGGAATTCCTGCAGCACGGCCAATTCGCCCTTTTCCTGCTCGGCGGTTTCCGTGCGGCCGGCCTGCTCGAACGCGGCGATCGACTCGCGGCGCTGCTTGACCTGCTTTTCGATGATGGCGGTGATTTCGGCGTCGGACAGGTCGCGGCGTTCGTCAACTTCCTTCTGCTTGACGGCAGCCAGCAGGAAACGCAGCGTGGTCAGGCGTTCGCTGGCCTTGGCGCGCATCGCGTCCTTGACGGCGTCGGACAGGCGGGTCTTGAGCGTAGCAGTGCTCATGGGTAAACCTTTGTGGTGTTGCGGTAATCGGGAAGTGTAAACCGGGCCGGGATGCGGCGTCGCCAAGCCGATTTCGCCGTTCGCATTTAAAGATGTATTATAAATATATGTTTAAAGGCGAGCCTGTTCGCCATTCAAGGAGCAGTTGATGTTGAGCCCCCAAATCCGCGAGCTGGTCAAGGCCACGGCCCCTGTCCTGAAGGTCCATGGCGTCGCCCTGACCAAGCATTTCTACGCGCGCATGTTCCAGCACAATCCGGAACTCAAGCACGTGTTCAACCAGGCCCATCAGGCCGGCGGCGCGCAGCAGCATGCGCTGGCCGGCGCCGTGACGGCGTATGCCGAGCACATCGACGATCCCTCGGTGCTGGCACCGGTGGTGACGCGCATCGTGCACAAGCACGTCAGCCTGGGCATCCGGCCCGAACACTACGCCATCGTGGGCAAGCATCTGCTGGCTTCCATCCGTGAAGTGCTGGGCGACGCCGCCACCGACGAACTGGTCGATGCCTGGGGCGCGGCCTACGGCCAACTGGCAGATCTGCTGATTGCCGAAGAGGCGCGCCTGTATGCGGAATCGGCCAACAAGCCGGGCGGATGGACGGGCTGGCGCGCTTTCCGCGTGGTGGGCAAGCAGCCCGAAAGCGCCGAAATCACTTCTTTCTACCTGGCCCCGGCGGACGGCGGCACGGTGCCGGCATACAAGCCGGGCCAGTACGTGTCCGTGCGCGTGTTCGTGCCGGAACTGGGCCTGATGCAACCGCGCCAGTACAGCCTGTCGGACGCGCCGGGGCAGGATCGCCTTCGCATTTCGGTCAAGCGTGAACCGGCCGGCGACCAGACGCCGATGGGCCGCGTGTCCAACGCGCTGCACGACCGCCTGGAAGAGGGCGGCGTGCTGGACGTGGCGCCGCCGCAGGGTGACTTCCACCTGCGTGAAGACGGCGATGCTCCCGTTGTGCTGTTGAGCGGCGGCGTGGGCCTGACGCCCATGGTGTCGATCCTGAACCACCTGGTGCGCGCCAACGACGAGCGCCAGATCCGGTTCGTGCACGGCTGCCGCAACCGCTCGGTGCACGCCATGCGCGAGCACGTGAACGACATTACGGCGTCGCGCGCCAATGTGCGCAAAGCGGTGTTCTACGAAAAGGTAGGCCACGGCGATCAGTCCGGCCGCGACTACGACCACACGGGGCGCGTCGATCTGCACGCCATTCGCGATGAAGCCATCGTGCCCGGCGCCGATTACTACCTGTGTGGACCGGCGGCGTTCATGCGCGCCCAGCGTGAAGCGTTGCTGGGACTGGGCGTGGCCGAAGACCGCATCCATGCCGAGGCGTTCGGCACGGGCGGCCCCGCCGCCTGAGCGGTGTATCCTGGCGGCCTGTTGTTTCCGGGCCGCCAGGTCCACGCTCCGTCCCCACCATGCAACTGAACCGATTCACCGACTTCGGCCTGCGCGTCCTGATGTACCTGACGCAATGCCGCGACCGGCCCGTCGCCGTCACGATCCCCGAGATCGCAGACCGCTTCGGCCTGTCCCGCAATCATCTGGTCAAGGTGGTGCACTTCATGTCGCAGCGCGGCTGGGTCAGCACCACGCGCGGCAAGGGCGGCGGGCTCAGCCTCGCCCGTCCCGCCACGGAGTACCGGGTTGGCGACCTGGTGCGGGAACTCGAACAGCAGGGTCCGCTCATCGATTGCCGCGAACCGCCCTGTGCGCTGGACGGCGTGTGCCGGCTGTCGGGCGTGCTGGCGCAGACGCTGCAGGCGTTCTACGACACGCTCAATGGCTACACGCTGGCCGATCTGGTCCGCGAACCGACCGCCGCCGCCATCATCAAGCTGCATCGGGTCGCCTGAAGCGCGGACAGGGGCATGAAGTTTGGTTATGGCCCCTGCGGCGTTTGGCATTTGCCGGTGCGGGGGCGGCCGTTACAGAATGGGCCCGTTCGCGGTCTTCTTGGATAACGGTATGCGCGTTTGTGTGATCGGCGCCGGCGTCGTCGGTGTGACGTCGGCCTATTTCCTGGCGCGCCAGGGCCATGAGGTGGTGCTGGTCGACAGCCAGCCCCGCCCGGCGGAAGTCTCCAGCTATGCCAACGGCGGCCAGCTCAGCTACAGCTATGTGGCCCCCCTTGCCGGACCCGGCGTGCTGCCCAGCGTGCCGGGATGGCTGCTGCGCCACGACTCGCCGCTGCGTTTCCGGCCCCGGCTGGACCCGCATCAATGGCGCTGGTGCCTGCAGTTTGCGCTGGCCTGCCGCGCATCGGTCGCCAAGGCATCCACCGCGCAGATGCTGACGCTGTCCTACCTCAGCCGCGACGTCATGCACTCGCTGCTGGAGCAGGAAGACCTGGCGTTCGGGCATTTGAAGAACGGCAAGCTCATTGCGTATCGCAGCCCCGATCTGCTGGAAAAGGCGCGCGCGCTGGTGGCCTACCAGGCCGCGCACGGCGCGGACCAGCAGGTGCTGGACGCCGCGCAGGCCGTGGCGCGCGAGCCCGCTCTGGCCGCCATGGGCACAAGCCTGGCGGGCGCCATCTACACCCCCAGCGAAGAAGCCGGCGACTGCCGCCAGTTCACCGAAGCGCTGTTCGACCGCCTGCAAACGATGGGCAACGTGCAGTGCGCCATGTCCAACCCGGTTTCCGGATTGCAGCGCGAAGGCCGCCGCATCGTCGCGGTCAACACGCGCGACGGCGACATCGGCGCGGATGCCGTGGTGCTGGCCACCGGCATCGGCACGCGGGCCTTGCTCGGTCCGCTGGGTCACGACGTGCCGCTATATCCCTTGAAGGGCTACAGCCTGACCGTGCCACTGGCGCCGGACGACACCGTGGCGCCGCGCATCAGCGTGACCGACTACGAACGGCGCATCGTCTACGCCCGCGTGGGCGGCGTGCTGCGGATCGCGGCCATGGTGGACATCGGCAGCAACAACGCCGATATCGACCCCGCGCGCATCAGTCTGCTCAAACAGCAGGTGCTCGAAGCCTTTCCGCAGCTTGACCTGCGGCAGGCGATTCCGTGGGCGGGTCTGCGCCCGGCCACGCCCACCGGCAAGCCGCTGATCGGCCGCAGCCCCGCGGCCGACAATCTTTGGTTGAACGTGGGGCAGGGGGCGCTGGGCTTCACCTTGTCGTGCGGCAGCGCGGCGTTGCTGACGGCGCAGATGGGGGGGATGGAATTGCCGCTGGATCCGGCGCCGTTCAAACCCTGATCGCTGAGCCCGGATTTGGAGCCGGGCGCTTGAGCTCTGCCTCGGTCGCCTCGTGCGCCCCGACGGGCAATGTCCATTTCGCGATAGCCGGTGCCATTCCATCGGCAGACGGGCTGGCGCCAGCTCAATAGGATGGGGATCACCCTTCGCACGCCACTGCACTCGGCGGTTGCGAAGGATCCGATCCATCCTTCGAGTCCATCTCCATGTCTTTTCTCTTTCCGTTGTTCGCCATCCTCTTCTGGGCGGGCAACGTCGTCGTCTCCAAGATGGCCGCCAGCGCCATCTCGCCCACCGCCATCACCTTCTACCGCCTGCTGCTGGCGCTGTTCCTGATGGGGCTGTTCACGGCCCGTCCAGCGTGGCGCAACCGCCGGGTCATCCTGCGGCACTGGCCGAAGCTGGCGCTGTACGGCGCGCTGTCGGCTGCCGTGTTCCAGGCGCTGTCCTACCGGGCGGCGGAAACCACCACGGCCACCAACATGGCCATCCTGACGGCGCTGATTCCGCTGCTCAGCATGCTGCTCAGCGTGGTGATCCTGCGCGATCCGCTGACGCTCGGCATGGCCGCGGGCGGCGCGCTGTCGTTTCTGGGGCTCTTGTATCTGGTGGGACAGGGCGACATGCTCAGCGTGTTCCAGCATGGTGTGCATGTGGGCGACGGCCTGATGCTGCTGGCCGCCTTGTCGTACGCGGTGTACGGCGTGCTGCTGCGCCACTGGAAGGTGCCGGTGCCCGCCTGGCAGTCCACCTTCGTGCAGTCCATCTTCGCGCTGATCTACATGTTCCCGCTGTACCTGCGGGTGCCGGCGGCGCAGGCCGCGCTGGATGCCAACACGGTGCCGCTCATCCTCTACGCCGGCATTTTCTCGTCGGTGCTGCTGTCGTACCTGTGGATTGAAGGCGTGCAGCGCCTGGGGCCCAACCGCTGCAGCATCTTCATCAACCTGCTGCCGCTCTTCACAGCGGTGGCCGCTTTCGTGCTGCTGCGCGAACGCCTGCACAGCTACCACCTGCTGGGTGGCGCGGTAACCCTGACGGGCGTGCTGCTGGCGCAGACGGTGCAGCGGCCGCTTTTCGGCGCCGGGCGCGCGCTGGCGGCGGGCAAGGTCTAGCCGGACATTCACGGGCGTTGAAGTCCGGCGCGCGCTCCGCGCCGGCGCTGGCAATGCCTGGGCGCGCATTCACGGGCGTTCAAGACAGGCGCCGGCGGCCGCCGCATAGTGGCCGCTTTGCGCGGTGAGGCGATGAGCATTTTCCAGAAAACCACGATTGCGCTGGCCCGTAGTCCCGCGGTCGGCCAGATGATGCGGGCGATGGCCGCCCGGACGTCGCTGGCGCGGCGGTTCGTCGGCGGCGCCGATGTGGACGAGGCCGTGCGGACCGCCGTGAGGTTGCGCGAGGCGCACGGCATCCGCGCCTCGCTCTTCTATCTGGGCGAATACGTGGCGGACCGCGCCGCGATTGACCACAACGTCGATCAGGCCATCGACGCATGCCGGGCGCTGGCCGGCGCCGGCCTGGACGTGCACGTCTCCGTCGATCCCACAGCCATTGGATACATGCGGGACGATGCGCTGGGCGAGGAAAACGCCCGGCGCATTGGCACGGCGGTGCAGCGCTTTGGCGGCCAAGGCTGCGATTGGCTGGTGCTGGACATGGAAGATTCGGGCATCCGCGACCGCACCTGCGCGCTGCATCGCACGCTGCTGGAAGCCGGCATTCCGGCCGGCCTCACGTTGCAGGCGAGGCGGCGCCGCACGCCGGAGGACCTGGCCTGGGCGATCCGGCAGTGCACCTCGCTGCGGCTGGTGAAGGGTGCGTTTCCCGAGCGCGCGCTGGATCACGCGGGGCGCGCCCGCATCGACCAGGCCTATCTGGACGCGGCGTCCATCATGCTGTCGCGCGAGGCCCGTGAATCGGGCTTCTATCCGGTCTTCGGCACGCATGACGACCGGCTGGCCGGCGCCATCATCGACCTGGCGCGCGAGCGCGGCTGGCCCGCCGGCAGCTTCGAATTTGAAATGCTGTACGGCGTGCGTCCGGACTGGCAGATTGCGCTGCGCCGATTGGGCTATAACGTCAGGGTCTATCTCCCGTTTGGGGCGGACTGGTGGCCATACGCCATCCGCCGCGTGGGGGAGAATCCTCGCAACGCGTGGCTCCTGGCCCGTTCGCTCAAATCGGACGGGCATTACTTTGAATAGCCAGCGAATAGCTGGCGCATCATGGCGGTTTCTCAACACATCTGGCATTGCGGCGCGGGACTGCCGGGCGACGTGCTGATCGCGGATCTGCGGGCCTACCGGTACGCGCCGCATTTTCACGACGCCTGGTCAATCGGCGCCATCGAGCACGGCCGCTGCGACTTCACGGTGCAGGGGGTGGCCCACGCCGCCAGCGCGGGCGAGCTGGTGGTCATCGCGCCCGGGCAGGTCCATACCGGCGGCACGGCTGCCGGGACGCTCGGCTATCGGATGGTCTACATCGAGCCTGCGTGGTTCCGGGACCATGCGCGAGCGCTGCATGAATGCGGCGCGCGACTGGCGGGGCCGGTGATCGCGGATGCCGCGCTTTGCGCGCAATGGCTGGACGCGCTGGCGCCGG